>NZ_JAPVYF010000037.1:0-14846 GCF_041431705.1 Streptococcus sp. 27098_8_74 | reverse complement strand
ATAACCATTCTAGCTAGGAGGTGTTTTTTTGATTTAGAGATGTTGTGAAAGGTTCAAAATGGTACTGACTTTTTGAAATACTAATGACTACATAAAAATAAGAGACCACTTGAACATGGTCTCTTATTTGTTGTCTTGCTCATTATCTTGTTTATACATGACTGTTCCCACTGTTACAAGAAGGGTTATGAGAAATGGTGTGACTCG
The DNA here is from genome assembly GCF_041431705.1 of Streptococcus sp. 27098_8_74. Lineage (NCBI taxonomy): Bacteria > Bacillati > Bacillota > Bacilli > Lactobacillales > Streptococcaceae > Streptococcus > Streptococcus sp. 27098_8_74. The sequence goes on along the minus strand of NZ_JAPVYF010000037.1, from coordinate 14,639 downwards.
ATAAGGTCTCCAGGCAGGGTCATAAGCCAAAAGGGTTGAAGCAAGATAAAAAACATTGCTTGAGTATAACAAAACTATATTTTCTTTTTTAAGGCCTTTTCCTATTAAGATGGTTGCAATGATAAAACTAATCAAGCTATAACGTAGAAAAAGGATTACAATCATTCCCCAAGGATTTGACAGTCCTAAGAGCAAAAATAAGGCAAGATAAACGATAGCTAAATAAAAAGCGACTGCAAGGAAAATAGAAGCAGCCCTGTTGTCTGGAGCATTCTTCTTAATGAGCTCTTGATTATTGAACTCTTGACCAGTCTTACCCTTATCTTGGCTTGTGTTGAAGTTTGTATGTTGTACTGACATCTTTCTCACCTACCCCTCTATTTGTATCTAAATAGGTTAACTCTTTTCACCTTTATTATACTTCTTTTTTACCTTAGTTTCAGCAAGATCGATAGGCTTTTGAGCCATTTTTATAAGATGAATTATTGCTCGATGTTCTGCTTTCTTACTGGCACTATAGTGCCCCAATTTAAAGCCCTTACACCTCGGTAAGTAATGAGTCGCTTAGATAGTTAGAATTTAGTTTTTATATGAGAAGCTAGACTAAAAAAGACACCATCTTAACAGACCTAATGGTTTGGTAAGGATGGTATTTTTTGTCGCTTTGAGAGAAGTGCCTTAAGGATTTTGTGAATTTTCATTAGATTTCCTTGTAATCCCATTAAAAGAAGTACCTTATCAATAATCATTCTAAATAGCCATAGAGTGTCAGTTTTCTGTTTCTCAATGAACTAAAATGACCATTTTTATATTTCTAAATACTCATTTAAAGCTAATGTCATTAAAACAACAAAAGGACTTTTCTAAAAATTATGAAAATTTATCGAATCTTATTGAAAAAAAGCTTTCAATGATTTAGAATGAAGCTATAAATGGGAAAAAGGAGTCTTTTTATTATGGACAAAAAAGTACATTATAAAATGCACAAAGTTAAGAAACAATGGGTAACCATCGCAGTTACAGGGATGTCGCTCGGTGCAGTCTCAGCGGTTTCTTTAGGGACTAACGACGGTGTCGTTCAGGCCGACGAACACACGGATGCTACTGTAGCTATCCCCGATATTACTGTTGATACGGGTACTGTATCTAACGATACAACGGCTGCTCAGGATCCAACTACAGCAGTTGCAGCGACAAACGATGTCACAACTGACCAAGCAGCTCCAACAGCAACTTTCGATTTGACAACTGATACAACAAATACAGTTGTAGCGAATGCTGTTGATACGGCAGCGCCAGTCGGTACTGATCGTGCGGCAACTACAACAGATACAACAGCAACCAATGATACAGCTGTTGATACAACAAATAACAATACTACAACTGACACAACAACAGTTACTGATCGCGCAGCGACACGTGAACGTCGTGCGACTGGTGCTCGACGTGGTCCTACAGGAGGCCGTCGTGCTACCCCAGTTAACGGCAATACAAATAATGCCAACAATACTGTCACAGTAGTAAACAACGACCTTCCAGCAACTAACAATGTCGTAACTGATGGTCCAAGTCACATCAAAACAATTGATGGAAAACAATACTACGTTGAAGATGACGGCACTATTCGTAAGAACTATGTCCTTGAACGTAACGGCGGAAGCCAATACTTCAACGCTGAAACTGGTGAATTGTCTAATCAAAAAGAATACCGTTTCGACAAGAACGGTGGAACAGGTTCATCAGCTGATAGCACAAACACAAACGTTACTGTAAATGGCGATAAGAATGCCTTTTATGGTACAACTGATAAAGATATCGAACTTGTTGACGGTTACTTCACTGCCAACACATGGTACCGTCCAAAAGAAATCTTGAAAGACGGTAAAGAGTGGACTGCCTCAAGTGAAAATGACAAACGTCCATTGCTTACGGTTTGGTGGCCAAGTAAGGCTATCCAAGCGAGCTACCTTAACTACATGAAGGAGCAAGGTCTTGGTACGAATCAAACCTACACATCATACAGTTCACAAACTCAAATGGACCAAGCAGCGCTTGAAGTTCAAAAGCGTATTGAGGAACGTATTGCGCGTGAAGGCAACACTAACTGGTTGCGTACAACTATCAAAAATTTCGTGAAGACTCAACCTGGTTGGAATTCAACTTCTGAAAACCTTGATAACAGTGACCACTTGCAAGGTGGTGCCCTTCTTTATAACAACGACAGTCGTACAAGCCAGGCTAACTCAGACTACCGTCTCCTGAACCGCACACCGACTAGCCAAACAGGTAAACGCAATCCTAAGTATACTAAGGATACAAGCAACGGTGGTTTCGAGTTCTTGTTGGCTAATGATATCGATAACTCAAACCCTGCGGTTCAAGCTGAGCAGTTGAACTGGCTCCACTACATCATGAACATCGGTACTATCACTGGTGGTTCTGAAGATGAAAACTTCGATGGTGTTCGTGTCGATGCCGTGGATAATGTCAATGCCGACCTTCTCCAAATTGCTTCAGATTACTTCAAAGCTAAATATGGTGCTGATCAAAGTCAAGATCAAGCCATTAAACACATGTCTATCTTGGAAGCATGGTCTCACAATGACCCATACTACAATGAAGACACTAAAGGTGCTCAATTGCCAATGGATGACCCTATGCACTTGGCATTGGTATATTCACTCTTGCGTCCAATCGGTAACCGTTCAGGAGTTGAACCACTCATTTCAAATAGTATGAATGACCGTTCTGAAAGTGGTAAAAACTCTAAACGTATGGCTAACTACGCCTTTGTGCGTGCTCACGACTCTGAGGTACAATCAATCATTGGTCAAATCATCAAAAATGAAATCAACCCTCAATCAACAGGGAATACCTTCACTCTTGATGAAATGAAGAAAGCCTTTGAAATCTACAACAGAGACATGCGTAGCGCTAACAAGCAGTACACACAATATAATATCCCATCAGCATATGCCTTGATGCTTACGCATAAGGACACTGTGCCACGTGTTTACTATGGAGACATGTACACAGATGATGGTCAATATATGGCTCAAAAATCACCATATTACGATGCTATTGAAACCCTCTTGAAAGGCCGTATCCGCTATGCAGCTGGTGGTCAAGATATGAAGGTTAACTACATCGGTTATGGTAATACTAATGGTTGGGATGCTGCAGGTGTCTTGACTTCTGTACGTTATGGTACAGGGGCTAACAGTGCTTCTGATGCTGGTACAGCAGAAACACGTAACCAAGGTATGGCAGTTATCGTTTCAAACCAACCTGCCCTTCGTTTGACAAGTAACTTGACTATTAACATGGGTGCGGCTCACCGTAACCAAGCTTATCGCCCATTGCTTTTGACAACAAAGGATGGTGTGGCTACTTACTTGAATGACAGCGATGCTAACGGTATTGTCAAATACACTGATGGTAACGGTAATTTGACATTTAATGCAAGCGAAATCCGTGGTATTCGTAACCCTCAAGTTGATGGTTACCTTGCGGTTTGGGTACCAGTAGGTGCTTCTGAAACTCAAGACGTGCGTGTGGCACCAAGTAAAGAAAAGAACAGCAGTGGTTTGGTTTACGAATCAAATGCTGCCCTTGATTCACAAGTTATCTACGAAGGTTTCTCTAACTTCCAAGACTTCGTCCAAGATTCATCACAATACACTAATAAGAAGATTGCTGAAAATGCAAACCTCTTCAAATCATGGGGTATCACATCATTCGAATTTGCCCCACAATACGTTTCAAGTGATGACGGTAGCTTCCTTGACTCAGTCATCCAAAATGGTTATGCCTTTACAGACCGTTATGACATTGGTATGAGTAAGGACAACAAGTACGGTTCATTGGCTGACTTGAAAGCAGCTCTTAAATCGCTCCACGCTGTAGGTATCTCAGCGATTGCTGACTGGGTTCCAGACCAAATCTACAACCTTCCGGGTGATGAAGTGGTCACTGCAACTCGTGTTAATAACTATGGTGAAACTAAAGACGGTGCAATCATCAATCATAGCCTCTATGCTGCTAAGACACGTACTTTTGGTAACGACTACCAAGGTAAATATGGTGGTGCCTTCCTTGATGAATTGAAACGTCTTTACCCACAAATCTTTGACCGTGTTCAAATCTCTACTGGTAAACGTATGACTACTGACGAGAAGATTACACAGTGGTCTGCGAAGTACATGAATGGTACTAATATTCTTGACCGTGGTTCAGAGTACGTGCTTAAGAATGGTCTCAACGGTTACTACGGTACAAATGGTGGTAAGGTTAGCCTTCCAAAAGTTGTCGGAAGCAACCAATCAACTAATGGTGATAACCAAAACGGTGATGGTAGTGGTAAGTTTGAAAAACGTCTCTTCTCTGTAAGATACCGTTATAACAATGGTCAATATGCTAAGAATGCCTTCATCAAAGATAACGACGGAAATGTCTACTACTTTGATAATACAGGCCGTATGGCAATCGGTGAAAAGACTATCGATGGTAAACAATACTTCTTCCTCGCTAATGGGGTGCAATTGCGTGATGGTTACCGTCAAAACCGTAGAGGTCAAGTATTCTACTACGACCAAAACGGTGTCTTGAATGCAAACGGTAAACAAGATCCAAAACCAGATAACAACAATAACAATACATCAGGCCGCAACCAATTCGTACAAATTGGTAATAACGTTTGGGCATACTACGATGGTAATGGTAAACGTGTGACAGGTCACCAAAACATCAATGGTCAAGAACTCTTCTTCGATAACAATGGTGTCCAAGTTAAAGGGCGTACTGTTAACGAGAATGGAACAATCCGTTACTATGATGCAAACTCAGGTGAAATGGCTCGCAACCGTTTTGTTGAAATTGAACCAGGTGTTTGGGCTTACTTCAATAATGATGGAGCAGCCGTAAAAGGTTCACAAAATATCAATGGTCAAAACCTCTACTTTGATCAAAATGGTCGTCAAGTGAAAGGTGCTTTGGCTAATGTTGATGGCAACCTTCGTTACTATGATGTAAATTCAGGTGAGCTTTACCGTAATCAATTCCATGAAATCGATGGTAGCTGGTATTACTTCGATGGTAATGGTAATGCTGTCAAAGGCATGGTTACTATCAATGGTCAAAACCTCCTCTTTGATAACAATGGTAAGCAAATCAAAGGTCATTTGGTTCGTGTGAACGGCGTTGTTCGTTACTATGATCCAAATTCAGGTGAGATGGCTGTTAACCGTTGGGTTGAAGTGAGTCCAGGATGGTGGGTTTACTTTGACGCTCAAGGCCGAGGACAAATCTAATCGTTTCCAAACTGTATGAACCGAGACAGTAGTCTCGGTTTTTATGGCATGTTCGGATTTCGTTAAGGATTTAATGATGGCTGAACAAGTGATTTTAAAACCATCTTGAGTTAGTCATGATAGTCTGATAGTAATCATTACATCTGTAGTTCCATGAAAAAGTAATCATGCTAAAAAAGCTATTAGTTATTTATAACTTAATACGAGAAACTTGAGAAACTGGGGAATTTCATTAAATGGTTCCAATCTATTGACGAAGCGTAAAAGTCAATCTATACTAAAAGTAATGCTAGTTATTCATTGGCATTCCATAGTCGAGGACTAGGCACAGACCTTCTCTGTGCCATTCTCTTAGGTTGTTCCCTTACAACTGAGGTAAGGTTCTAGTCTTTCAAAGATGAGAAGTAGTTGTGATAGTTTATAGTCTATTTCTTATGAGAGTGTCTTTAGGGAGAGAAAACTCCATTAAAGACTCATCATTTAAGTTATCGGGGTAATCTCATTTTGATGTCACTTTCGTAAACTACTTGATAGATATTGCACATTAAAGCACTATTTTTTCACTTAGGGGTTAAAATGATTAAAGTTCTTACACCTTACTTGTAAAAATTCGATTCTCGTATTATAGTATATATAAGAGATATCAAAAATTTTAATCTTTGATAAGGACTTGTTAGCTTCTCCGAGGGAAAATGAAATCTTAATAGAAAAGATTTCCATGAGAACTTAGCAAGTATAGGATTTTATTTCTCATAAAAAGAAGAAAGGGGGAGTATTTTTGAGAGCCTATAGGGAAGATGCGACTGAAGCAGCAGCAAGAACTGCTGAAGAGCATATTGCACATAAATCAGCGGACTCTGATTTGGTTGATACTATAGATCTTTCTAAATTATTGACTAACCCAAAAAGTCGCTCTGACCACAGTGCCCCCTCTCCATTAGATTTTGCTAGAGCTGACGAAGCCCTCTTTGATAATCATGCCCAATCGGAAACCGTGAGGATTCCATCAAAGCAAGAGATTATTTTTCAAGGAGCGGATTCTAAAACTCCAGACCCTGAAGTCATGGAAAATCATGTTTTTACGGGGACTAGAGATAGGAAGACTGGCTTAATCGAATGGGACAAGGACAGTTATACCTATCCTAAGATATCGGTACCAGTTGTCCAGGGCTATTTCGCTGACCAAAAAGAAGCGGGTTTTAACGTTGTCACACCCTATGTGCCAACGGTAACGGAACATGTGACCTATAGGAAATTGGGACGCATTATCCCTGTGACAGAAGATGGGGAATATATTCCAGGTGCTTTGACTAAGCAATATAACAATAACAAAAAAGATCCACGAAAGGCGGGTGAGACAGCAACACCAGCTGTTCAAGATTATATGACAGATATTAAAAGTGTAGTACCGAACAAACCAGGAGGGGATACTCCGGTTGTGTATCGTAAAATTTTCAAGAAAGCCAGCATCACTTATATTGATGAAACTACCGGTGCTTACTTGGTTAGTGACCAGTTGACCGGTGAATTGGGTGAAGCGATTGAATACGGAACAGCAACACGTATCAAGACTTTCAAGGACATGGGATATGACTTGATTCAGGACGAATTCCCTAAAGATGCCATTTTTGATGACAAGGATATTGATGATCAAGAGTGGTTTGTCCTCTTGCAACACGATGTTGCCAAGGTAGGGCCTGACCATGAACAAGTCCCAGATACTCCAATCAATCCTAATAATCCAGATGGACCTAAGTGGCCATCTAAGTATGCTTACGAGAAAGAAGTAAGCTTCACAGTCTTTTACAAGAGTACAGACGGCAATGCGGATTTACCGGATGCCGATGTGCAAAAGGCTTATTGGGTCCGTACCCTTACCTTTGACAAGGTCACAGGTGAGCTTGTTGATGAGACAGAATGGTCACCAAACAAGACCAAGTATTATGACATCTATGCACCAGTTGTTTTAGGCTATTTTGCTGATAGAGTAGAAGTAAAAGGTAGAGAGGTTACTGAAGATAACATCGAAGAAACCATTACCTACGTTCCACTTGGTAAGATTATTCCTATTGATGCGAATGGACGCTTGATTCCAAACGTTCCAACGCCAACCTTCAACAACGATGCCAATAACCCAACTAAGGTTAGTGAGACACTTGTTCCTCACATTCCGGGTTATCGTCCAATGCAACAAAGTGTCATGCCTGAGAGCTTGACAGACGATATTCTTGTTGAGTACGCTCCAATCCTTGAAGATGTAACGCAACCAACCTTGCAAACGGTCTTCTTCAAAGGAGCTGGCGAAGCAACACCGTCTGTTAATATCCAGTCTGACTTTACTTTCACTGGTAAGTACAATCAAGCAGAAGACACTTACACTTGGGATCAAGACAGCTATACCTTTGCTAAGGTTAATGTCCCAGTTATCGAAGGTTACTATGCGGACAAGGCAGTGGCTGGTATGCAGGTTGTTACACCTGATAAACCAGAAGCTACAGACAGTGTTGTCTATAAAGAACTCGGTAAGATTATCCCTGTTGATAGCTTTGGTAATCCTATCGCGAATGCAGAGCCAGTTCATTATGCTAATGATCCTCAAGATGCTACGCAAGTTATTAAGACACCAGCACCACAAGTTGCTGGCTACCAAGCTGAAAGTGAATTGGTATTGCCAATTGACCTCAGCATGGACCAAACCTTGGTTTACGAGCCAATCTTGGATGATATCACGCAAGATACGAAACAAACGGTTACCTTCCAAGGTGCAGGCTACAAAGATCCAGTTATCAACATTCAAGATAGCTTCAGCTTCCACGGTAAATTTAACCAAGTGGAACAAACAAGTACTTGGGATCAAGACAGCTTCACTTATGATGTCGTAGAAGTTCCAGTTGTTGAAGGATTCTTTGCAGATAAAGCTCAAGCTGGTGGTCTTGAAGTTCGCCCAGACCTTCCAGAAGTGGAAGATACAGTAACTTACACAGAGCTTGGTAAGATTATTCCAGTAGATGAGTATGGTACACCAATCGAAAATGCACCTACTCCAAGCTACAACAACGATCCTGAAGATCCAACCATGGCTATGGAAACAGTCGTTCCAGATGTTCTTGGTTACCTTTCTGAAAAGGCCTTTATTACTCCAGAACACCCAGGTCAAGATACCAACGTGGTTTATACTAAGGATGAGCAAAAAGCTATTATCCTTTACATGAATGAACTTGATAAGTCCGAATTGACTCGTGATGTCGTCGTCGGAAGCTCAGGTGAAAAGATTGACTACTCTACTGATGAACAAATCGCAAACTTGCTTAAACAAGGTTACGAGCTCGTCAACGATGGTTATGCGGCAGCCTTTGACCACACTTACAATGGTGACTCAGACTTTGATCAAGTCTTCGAAGTGGTTCTTCGTGAACGTTTGGTTCTTATTGACCCAGATATGCCAGCACCAGTTGCAGGTGAAGTCGTAGATCCAAACGATGTTAATAGTCCAGTTTGGCCAAATAGCGTAGAGATGCTTGAAAACCGTGCCGATGTGACACGTACAATCCAGTATGTCTTCGAAGAAGGCGGATTGGCTAGCGACGACTACGTTGAAGTTCTTGATTTCAAACGTTTGACTAACGTTAACCTTGTTACAGGCGCTATCAATTATGAAGCATGGTCAAGTACTCAAGCTGGCTTCTCAGCTGTTCCTTCTCCAGAGGTTGTTGGATTTACACCAGACCGTATGGAAGTAGCTGAAATGACAGATGTTTCTGTAGAAACACCTGAAATCATGGAAGTAGTAACTTACCTTAAGGATGCTCAGAAAGCTACAGTTACTTATGTTGATGGCACAACTCGTAAGAAACTTGAAGTGGTTGACTTGCTTGGTAAATCAGGCGAAGTGATTGAATACTCAACAATTGAACGTATCAAGTACTATAGTGACCGTGGTTATACCCTCCTTGCAGATGGTTTCACAAACGGTGTTATCTTTGATGGCGATTCACATGTTGACCAAAACTTCATGGTTACCCTTCGTCATGGTACTGTTCAAGTAGGTCCAGATAACATCCAAGAAGCTGGTACACCAATCAACCCAGCAAATCCTGATGGTGCTAAATGGCCAGAACGTGAAAGCTATATCAAAGATGTAACCTTCACAGTTCTCTACACATCTAGCGATGGACAAGCAGAACTTCCTGCTAATAACATCCAAACTGCTCAATGGACACGTAGCTTGACTATTGATAAGGTTACAGGTGAAGAGCTTGGTTCAAGCTACTGGACTTCAAATAAAGGTCAGTTTGAAACAGTCATCACACCAGAAGTAGAAGGCTACAGCGCTGATAAGGACAAGGTTGAAGGTAAGACAGTAGGTCAACGTAACCTTGAAGAAACCGTTGTTTATATCCCGCTTACAGGTGATATCAATGGTAAACCTAAAGAAAACAAGGCAGACGATATCGTTGTTGAAGAGGTTCAAGACCTAGAAGTTCTCGACCAAGTCGAAGAACAAGTGGAAGCTCATGAGGGACCAGTAACTTATGGACCAGGCGACGACTTTGAAGCACCTGTTTCTGGTCAAGCTGAGGGTAAAGGCTCTAAACACAAGATGCCAATAAATCTCTCAAATGAGGAAGAAGTAAGCAAAGGTAAGATTGAAGAAACCATCAATATCGCAGGCTTCACCGTATCGGTAACAGGTCTAGGACTTGGTCGCAACGGACGTAAGAAGAAAAATAAAAAAGATCACAAAGATCAAAAAGAAAAATAATCAAAAGACCTGAATGACTCAGGCATGCCCAGACAGAAAGAAAATCTCAAGTTGCATAGAGCACTTGGGATTTTTTTGTGGATTAACTAACTGAGGTCTGTGGAAACTATGCATTATAAACGTAAAAGAAGGTATCGAAACATTTACTGACATTGATTAAATTGATGATAAAAACTATAATCTAGTTACAAGTGTTATGTACTTAAATGTTCATTCAAATACTGTTAAATTCAACTTACAGCTTGTTTTAAAAAAGAGGTATTATGTCTATTTCGTTTACTTATTGTGGCGTTGCATGTGGCGTCATCTCCATTGATAATCAATTTCATATCGGAATTGATCCTGACTTATCACCTAAGGGAACTTTGGTCCCTTTTAAAGGATTTGTCTCCGAGAAACAAACTGATGTTCATAAGGATAAGTCTCTTCTTAGTAAAGTTGATGTATGGCTAATTACTCATGGGCATCAAGATCATTTGGATGATGTAGGGAAAGATTATTTGAAGGGTAAAACAGTCATTTCTCCTAATAAGAAAATCTTAAATGGGTTATCTGGCTTAAATAACTTTGTTTTAAAATGGGGAGAAGAACAATCATTTCAAGTCGCTGACTATTGTATCACCATTAAAGCACTACCGGCTTATCATGCCAGCAACTACATCATACGAAAGATTGTTGGTAAAGTGAATGGTTATCAAATATCAATTACAAGTTCGTCAGAAACTAAAGTCATTTATTTTACCGGTGATACTGTTTTGTACCCAGGTTTAACAAAAAATGTTCCTCAAAATATAGATGCTATATTTGCTAATTTAGGCGCTGTAAAATCAGGTTCATTTGGTGGACCATTTACCATGGACTTGAAGATGTTAAATCGAATGAAAGATCTCCTTCAACCTAAAAGGATTTATCCCATTCATATAGATGATTATAGTCATTACAAGACAACTAAAAAAGAAGTTGAAGCAGCAGGCTATAAGGTTTTAGCTGTAGGTGAGACCATCGATATATAATTAAGTAGAATAAAGACTTTACATACTTTTGTATGGGAGTCTCACTTGTGGTAACATCACTTCTATACTACAATATAGGAAAACAATCATAAAAGGAGTATGCCATGCCAACTGAATATGAAAAGATGATAGCGGGTGACTTTTATAAACCAAGCGATCCTGAGTTACGTGCTCTAGCGGCCAGCTCAAGAGAAAAACAATGGGCCTTCAATGCTGAACATGACCGCCTCAAGAGGGCAGAGATTGTCAAATCTTGGTTTGGTTCGACTGGTGAAAATGTTGCCATGAATCCTCAGTTCGTTACGGATTACGGTGTTAATATCCATATTGGTGAAAATTTCTATTCCAACTGGAATTTGACTATGCTGGATATCTGTCCTATCACGATTGGTGACAATGCCATGATTGGCCCTAATTGTCAGTTTTTGACGCCCTTGCATCCGCTTGATCCAACCGAGCGTAATTCAGGCATTGAATATGGTGCTCCAATTACGATCGGTGATAATTTCTGGGCCGGTGGAGGCGTGACTATCCTCCCAGGAGTGACCTTAGGGGATAATGTAGTGGTTGGGGCAGGCGCTGTTGTGACTAAGTCCTTTGGAGACAACGTGGTTCTAGGTGGGAATCCGGCGCGTGTAATTAAGGAAATTCCTGTAAAGAAAGACTAAATATAGCAACTCAAGGATTCTAGGTCCTTGAGTTTTCTATTTTTTGAAAGAATCTATTGACTTGAGCTAATAATTCTTCTATACTGCTAGTTAGCTAACAATATAGTTAAGGAGTCATTTTTTTGGACCATTTTGGACGCTTGTTAAAACAAGCCAATAATAATATGATGCGTCATTTTGACCAGTTTGCTAGGCAGTATGACTTGACTGGAAATCAGATGGCTGTCATTGATTTTATAACCAATTATGCGGATCAAGAAGTCTTTCAACGTGACATTGAGCACGAATTTGAAATTCAGCGTTCGACAACGACAGTGCTCTTACAGCGAATGGAGAAGAAAGGCCTGATCGAACGCCACACATCTTCAAAAGATGCTAGGCAAAAGGCGGTTGTTCTCACGGATAAAGCTCTCAGTATCGCTTCTGCCTGTCAATCTTATCTTCGAAAAGAGGAAGAAGAGTTTGCCCAGCAATTTTCAGCTAAAGAGAGAGAAGTCTTTCTCAAAATCTTACAACACTACCGTAATATTTAAGTTTATTTAGGAGGAACAAATACTTATGTCAGACGAAAAAATCTCCACCAAGGTCCTGTGTGCCATCTTTGCGACAGGAATCCTTTCATTTTGTGGAGTAGCTGGTGAAACAGCTATGAACATCACCTTTCCCGTATTGATGAAGGCATTTTCAGTCAATACGTCAACCGTACAGTGGGTTACAACTATCTACCTCCTAGTGGTCGCTTGTGTGGTTCCCTTATCTGCCTATCTCAAGCGCTCGTTTAAGATGAAAACCATCTTTCTGGTCGCAAACCTCTTGTCTATTTTAGGTGTCCTCATCGACTTTATAGCGCCTAGTTTCGGCTTTGTTGTTTTGGGACGATTGGTTCAAGGGATGGGTGTTGGTTTTGCCCTACCTCTCATGTTTAACATTATTTTGGAGCAGGTACCAAGTCGTAAGATTGGTCTGATGATGGGAGTTGGGACACTGATTACAGCCGTTGCACCAGCGATTGGACCAACTGTTGGTGGTCTCTTGACAGCGCACTTTGGTTGGCGTTCTATCTTCCTCGTCCAGTTTCCTATCCTCTTGGCTTCACTGATTGCAGGGCTACGTTCAATTGAGCAAAAGAGTGATGTGCAACGTGAATCTTTAGATATCCTCAGTCTACTAGCTACTATCTTTCTTTTCTTGGGCTTGATTTTAGGCCTTCATGGGGTTGCTGACCATGCTTTCGTTAGTTTCTCAGTTCTTGGATGGCTTTTGATTGGTATCTTAGGTCTTGTCCTTTTGATTTGGCGTTCAACAACATTGGACAACCCTATTATCAACCTCTCCATTTTGAAAAATCGTAAACTGACAGGTCATATCATCGCTTTCTTCTCTTTCCAATTGGGGTCCCTTGCGATGAGTTTTCTCTTGCCAAACTATGTGCAATTGGTTAACCACTCGAATACAACTTCTGCAGCCTTAATGTTGCTTCCAGGTGCTATTATCGGTGCAGGATTCGCTCCGTTCTCGGGTATCATTTTAGATAAGATGGGGGCTCGTAAACCGATTCTGATTGGAGCGATCCTGATCGTACTCGCTCAGTTGTTATTTAGCTTGTTTGGTCTCTCTCTTTCAAATACTTTAATCCTCGTCTTTTATATGATTTTCATGACGGGGATTGGCGTTTCCTTTGGTAATGTCATGACCAATGGACAGAAACAACTGTCGCTAGATCAACGCGCTGATGCCAATGCCATCTTTAACACGCTTCAACAATTTGCAGGAGCAGTGGGAACAACCCTAGCATCTCTAATTGTTGCCATGAGTCAAGCTAATCACAAGATTGACTTTGCGCAAGCAACGGCTCAAGGTAGTCGAAATGGCTTTATGGTCTTATTTGCTCTAGCCATTTTCCAACTCCTTGTCTTAGTTAGCGTTGTCAAAAAGAACGATTAATAAGGTGTTTGAAGCAAAGGAAACATGCTTTCCCTTGCTTTTTCTTTCCTTAAATGAAATACTAATCTTACTGCAAATTTTAGTGTTACTTTAAGGTTTATGACTTATAATAACCTTAAAGAATTAACCAGTCTTCGATGAAGATACTAGAAAGAAGGGAAGGACCATGTCTTTACTTAAGAGAATTCATCCTGAGCAGCCACTCAAGGAACTGAGATGGTTTGATATCGCTATTGTTACGCTAATTATGTTTGGTCAGTTTATTGTCCGTTCGACACAAATGTATTTGGCGAGTTTGTCTCCAAACCTTTCCACGGCAGTCAGTGAGACAGCAACGAATACAGCCAGTGAAGGAGCAGCTTACTCAAGCAATTTTACCTTGCAGATTATTCTCCTAGCCTTAGTGATTATTTATCTCTGGATACGCCATTTTGACTTTAAACAATTACCTATACGTCTAAAGTGGTCTGTTCTCTTTTGGGTACCCTTTATTTTCGCTATCATGGGCTTATTTGCTGATATGGTAAGTACTTTGTCAGGACAATATAATTATTTTAGTCCTCAGGTTCTAGCCTTTATTAGCCCTATGGCTGTGATTGATAAGTTTATGGCTTTGTCACCTATGGCGATTGCTTATGGCTTGCTCAACGGTTTCTACGAGGAATTTTTCTTCCTAGGACTCTTGACCTCGGTTAAGGACAAGTATAAGTGGTTGGTCTTGCTCTTTTCAACCATTGTCCGTGTGTCCTTCCATACCTATCAGGGCATGCTATGGGCTCTGGTTATCGGTGTGGTCTTTGGTCTCCTATATTATTTCCTTTATAAATACAAGGTTAAAAACTTGCTTCCATTCTTCCTCGTTCATGCCTTAGCAGATATGTTTGGCTCGAGCTTAATTTATCTCTTGGTAAACTGGAATTATTAGTCAAACAACTCCCTTCGT
>NZ_JAPVYF010000036.1:0-17262 GCF_041431705.1 Streptococcus sp. 27098_8_74 | reverse complement strand
TGTCTCTCTTAAGACAACTTCTATATTCTAGCAAATCTAGAATACCTTGTCAACACTTTTTTGAAGTTTTTTTACTTCTCGTGTCTGCTATCTCTCGCGAAACAGCTTATTTATAATATCATCTCTGGCCTGTCTTGTCAATAACTTTTTTAAAGTTTTGGAACCTTTTCAAGTTTGTGGCAAGTCAGTTAAGACAACTTTTATATCTTATCACCCAAATCAATACTTGTCAATAGGATTTTTAAAAAAATAAAGCAGTACAATCATGTACTGCTAAATAAATTATTTAAAAATTTCTTTTACTTGAGTTGTAACCATACTTTTCTATAAAGTCTTGGCGGAACTCAAGTAAATTGTCATCTATAATAGCTTGTCGTACCTTGGCCATTAAATTTACCAAGAAGTAGAGATTATGATAACTAGTCAGGCGAATTCCAAACGTTTCATCTGCTTTCAACAAATGTCTCACATAAGCACGTGTGTAATTCTTACATGTATAACAATCACACTCAGGATCTATAGGGCTAAAATCTTCTGCATACGCCGCATTTTTAACCACGAGACGTCCTTGACTCGTCATACAAGTTCCGTTACGAGCAATTCGTGTTGGGAGGACACAATCATACATATCAACACCACGAATAACACCGTCAATCAAACTATCTGGTGCCCCTACCCCCATAAGATAACGTGGTTTATTCTCAGGAAGTAAAGGCACGGTAAAGTCTAGAACTGCATTCATCTCTTCATGAGTTTCTCCTACTGCAAGACCTCCAATTGAATAACCTGGAAAATCCATGGAAACCAAATCCTGTGCAGATTGTCTACGAAGATCTTCAAAACCTGCTCCCTGTACGATTCCAAAAAGGCCTTGGTCATGTGGACGACGATGTGCTTTTAGCCCTCGTTCTGCCCAACGACTTGTACGTTCAATAGAATTTTTCACATAATCGTATGGTTGGTAAAATTGAGGGCATTCGTCAAAACTCATCATAATATCTGAACCGAGATTGTTCTGAATCGAGATCGCTTTTTCAGGAGATAAAAACATCTTACTTCCATTGAGGTGATTTTTAAAAGTTACACCTTCTTCCGAGATGTTTCGTTTTTCGGCTAATGAATATACTTGGAAACCACCGCTATCTGTAAGAATCGCTTGGTCCCAATTCATGAATTTATGGAGTCCTCCAGCTTTAGCAACGAGCTCATCACCAGGTCTTAGCCATAAATGATAGGTATTGGCCAAAATAATTCCTGAACCCATCTGTTTTAATTCTTCAGGAGATTGCGTTTTTACTGTAGCTTGGGTACCTACAGGCATAAACATCGGTGTTGGAAAAGTTCCATGAGGCGTGATAATTTCCCCCAGGCGTGCTCCTGTGTGTTTTTCTTTCTTTATAAGACGATATTTAATAGGAAAGTCAGTCATTTATACTCCTTACATTAGGAAAAACAGTCCTAAGTATTTTTTAGTAAGTGGTCATTATCCACAACCGCTTTAGTTTATCAAAAATTACAAGAATTGTCAGCTCTATATTTTCAAACTCTCGATGAATACCATCAAACACCAACATTAACATTCATAGCAAACAAAAAAACAACAGTCTCGAGCACTGTTGCTTTCAATAACGTCTTATGCTGAAAGAACTTTACGTCCTTTACGACGACGAGCTGCAAGAACACGACGTCCATTTTTAGTTGACATACGGTGACGGAATCCGTGTTTACGTTGACGACGGATTTTACTTGGTTGATAAGTACGTTTCACGTTGAATACCTCCTGATAGATTTTCGTATTCGTTTAGCCGGCTATTTTTGATCAGTTACTAAACATACCATACTATTTTATAGCAATAGCTTAATCTTGTCAAGAATTACTTAGATATTAATTTAATTATATCTTTGAAACCCTTAGGCTGGTGATAATTGTAGACCACATTACTATCCCTATATCATCGCTTGCTCATAACCTTCTTGCTATTTTAGCTATTTTCTTGAGCACCTCTTTTCGCTTATGGTCACCCATATACTCAACAGGTGAAATCTGGGTAACTTTGACCGATTTAATACCACAAGGTTTTAGGACTTGAAATTTTAGAACTTTGCTATAATCTTGAACTAAAGGTAGAACTATCTTTGGTGTATTGTGGGTTGTAATAATCCAAGCTTTCCCAGTCAGTTTACCATCCAATCCACGGGGTGTATTTTCATAGGCAAAACTAGCAGCAAAGACGCGTTCAATAAATCCTTTCAGTATAGCCGGCATTCCACTCCACCAAATTGGAAAAATAAAAATCAACTGATCTGCCCAAATTATTAAATCTCGATAGTCTTTCATAGCTACATCGTGCGCTAGGTCTCTTCTCCTATGCGTTGTATCAAAGCGTAAAACAGGATCGAACCGCTCTTTATACAAATCTAGAACCTTTAACTCATGTTTAGACGATAAATTCTCCTTGACTGTCTCTAGTATAGAGGCATTGTAGCTCTTGTCGTTTGGATGTGCGTAAATAATTAAGGTTTTCATTGTTTAGCTCCTTTAACGTAGATGTCTAACATAGTACTAACAGTCTCTTTAATAGTGTTACTATTGAAATTATCACCAATAGGACTCCTTACCAAAACAGCTAATCCAGTAATAAAACTCCAGATATGAACTAATATTTCTGTCTCACTACCAGAAATGTTCATTTCACTTTTTAGCTTCAAAACCACACTCTTAAAGTGCTCAAATCCTGGTAAATGGGCATTAACAGAGATACTGTCCTGGGTTAGTTCCATATAATTGAAAGGAAACTTAATAAATAAGGCCTCAAAACTGTTTGTTTCTTTTTGAGCAAATTCCACAAAATTACACCCCATTAATACTAATTGATCCCTTACATCAAGAGAAGAGTCTATTCCTTGTGTCAGATACTTCAAAAAGATCTCAGATAAACGCTCTAAAACTACCTGAAGATATACACCCTTATTTTCAAAGTGCTTATAGGGTGCTCCATGGGTGATCCCGCATCTTTGAGCCACCGTTCGGATAGATAGTTGATCGATCCCTCTTATTCTTATCTCCTCAATTCCAGTTGTGATTAACTTTTCCTTCAATTCAGCAGTATTACGTTTCATTTTGACTCCTATTTGCATATAAGTAGACAGCGATTACTTTTTATTAAAAGTATACACTGTCTACTTTTAATTGTCAAAAAAACTAGCCTTCAAATAAGACTAGTTTCTGTAAGCAATAACGCTATTCTAATTATACTTTTGTCACAACAACGTAACGATTAGGATCGTCCCCTTCCGAGTGACTTTCAACCCCTTCAATTTGAGAAAGTGCCTTATGGATAATTTTTCGTTCGCTATTCGTCATTGGATCCATAACATACTCTCGGCCTGTTTCTTTTACTTTAGTTGCCGTTTTTTCTGCTAAATCAATCAAAGTCTCTGTGCGTTGCTCCAAATAATCACGAACATTAAGAACAACACTAAAGCGTTTAGAATGACGATCGTGCAAATAATTTTGCGCTAAAAGTTGTAAAGACTTGAGAACCTTGCCATGATAACCGATAACACGACCAGGCTGGTCTGTTTCAATCTGAATGATAATATTGCGACGATTGTGACTAACCTCTAGGCTAGCATCAACATCCATTTCATAGATAATTTTTTCAAGATAAGATAAAACATCATCTGCAGCTGCTTGAATATCTTCTAAATTATTTTCAGAAGACTCATCTGAACTAAACTCAGAGGACACTAAAGAACTGAAAGCCCCTTCAGAAGTCTCCGAAGTTTGAACTTGAGTAACCGGTTCTAGTTGGGGTTCAAGCGAATTTGCCATAGATTCTGTCGCACCCTCTTCTGATAACTCACGTTTAACAGATAGCGGAATAATTGTTGCCTTTGGTTGCTCCTGTTTCTTATCTGGCAACTCTTCATCAAGAGTCTCTGTAGAAACTGGTTGCTTTAAGTCTTCATGTGCAATTTCCTTATTATCTGAAACCGCAACAAGTTTTGTCACTTTATTGAAAGCAATCGTTTCGTCTTTTGGACTTGCGACAGAATCGTCTAATTGTTTTATAGCATCAGGAGCCACTTTAACGGTGTTTTGATCTGCTTCATGAGCTATCTTTTCATTTATTGGTTCAACACTAACTCGAGCTGGCTTCTTTCCGAACCCTAGAAAACCTTTTTTCTCACGAGAAATCACCTTAATATGAGCCTTCATACGGGGTAAATTAAGATCTTTCAAACCTTTTTCGATAGCTTGTTCGACTGTTCGTCCAGAATAGACAACCATAATAAGCCTCCTTATTTACGTTTATGCGCCTTTTTCTTGGCACGACGAATCTTAGCTTTGCGTTCTTTTTCTTCCGCTTCCAAACGATTACGTTCTTCAATGATTTTAAACGGATTATTAAAAACCAAAATCTGAACAACTTGGAAGGCGTTCGAAACTGCCCAGTAAAGTGCTACCCCTGAAGAAATCTGAGTTCCAAACCAGAAAATAAAGATTGGAAGCATGATATTCATAACAAGAAGCATTGCACTACGATCTTTAGCTGCCTTATTTGTCAACCAAGTTGAAAGGAAGGTGAAAGCAGCCGCCAAAATCGGAAGAATAAAGTAAGGATCTTTCTGACCTAGGTCAACCCAGAGGAATGTTCCTTCTCGCAACTCTGGCACTCGTGTGAGCGCTCCATAAAGAGCCATCAAAATAGGAAATTGGATCAAGAGAGGAACGAAGCTTGCGTAAGGATTTACACCATGCTCTTTATAAAGATCTTGTTGTGCATAAGCAAGAGCTTCACGATTCTCGCGTCCAGGATACTCACTCTGCAAGCCACGTAACTCTGGCTGCAACTCTTGTAGTTCACGGCTTGACTTAATTTGGCGATTATAAAGAGGAATCATTACCGCACGAATTAAAATCGTGAAAATAATAATACCTAATCCAATAGAACCACCAAATGAGAGCCCTTGAATAGCCTTCCCAAACATTAAAATAAGACGTTCCCAAAGGCCTGTAGAGTGACTTGTAACATCACTTCGTCCACACGCGGACAAAAGCAAGAGAGCTCCTGCACCTAAAACAGATATATTAAGTTTTTTCTTCACTAAAAACTCCTTTTTAATACGATAAAGAACTGCTTCGCTTCCATTCATTAAGAGTATCTCAAAAATCAGGAGTGATTTTAGTTTATCCTACAATGTAAAGAAGCAAAATAATCTACTAGTCCTTATATAACTTTGCTATTTTTAAGACATGAACGAGATTGCTATAAATGTCTTGATAACTTAAGTCTTCGACACCTTTACGAGCAATAACGACAAAATCTTGATGTTCTAACTGAGATGACATGTCCATCAGTGCATGTCGTAGACGACGTTTTACCCGATTCCGAGTAACCGCATTACCAAGACGCTTACTGACTGACAAACCTACTCTAAAATGAGGTAGATCACGATCCAGACAGTAGACAACAAATTTTCGATTAGCAACACTGTGTCCTGCATCAAATAATGCTTTAAAGTCTTTCTCTTTCTTAACGCGATAAGATTTTTTCAAAATGCGACTCCAAACTCAAAATTAGTACTATTATATCATAAATAGCAAAAAAGCCCAAAACCTTATGGTTAGAGCCTTAGAGACTTATTTTTTTAGAGCTTTTTGAGCTTCTTTGATTTGCCATTTAACCTGGTCAAAACCAGTTCCACCAAGGGAATGACGACGTTCAACAGCTGTATGAGATTTAAGTGTCTCATAGATGTCCTCTTCAATTAGGTCTGAAACTTCTTGATAACGTTCGAGAGGAACATCCTGAAGGTAATAACCAGCTTTGGTACACTCAAGGACAAGTTTTCCAACAATCTCATGTGCTTCACGGAATGGTAGGCCTTTAGATGCAAGATAATCAGCCAACTCTGTAGCATTTGAAAAATCTTTCTCTGTTGACTCTGCCATATGTTTGTCGTTAACAGTCATTGTATTGAGCATGCCTGCGAGAATATCAATAGCGACAGTAATCGTTTCTACCGTATCAAACATACCCTCTTTATCTTCTTGGAGATCTTTATTGTAGGCCAAAGGTAATGACTTCATCACGGTCAACAATCCAATCAAGTTGCCATAGACACGACCTGATTTCCCACGAATTAGTTCTGCCATATCTGGGTTTTTCTTTTGAGGCATAATGGAAGAGCCTGTTGAAAAAGTATCAGATAGAGTTACAAACTTAAACTCGTTAGAACACCAGTTAATGATTTCTTCACAAATACGTGTCATATGCATCATGAGAATACTTGAGTTTGACAAGAATTCGAGAATAAAGTCACGATCGGAAACAGCATCCAAGGAATTGCTATATGGTTTTGCAAAGCCCATTAAGTCAGATGTCATATTACGATCAATTGGGAAAGTTGTTCCGGCTAGAGCAGCAGCTCCGAGTGGAGAAATATCCGTATGCTTGATATTAAATTCAAAACGTTCGGCATCACGTGTAAACATGTTGTAATAAGCCATCAAGTGGTGACCAAAAGAAATCGGTTGTGCATGCTGCAAGTGGGTGTAGCCTGGCATAATTGTGTAGGTGTGTTTATCTGCTAGATTGACCAAAGTACCACGTAAATTATCAAGCTTTTCAATAACTTCCACTAGTTTGGCTTTTAGATACAAGTGCATATCCGTTGCCACTTGGTCATTACGTGAACGTGCTGTATGAAGTTTTCCTGCTACTGGTCCAATTTTAGCTGTTAAAAGACTCTCCATATTCATATGGATATCTTCATTAGAAACATCAAATTCTAGTTTACCAGCCTTGTACTCCTCAAGCAGTTCTTCCAAGCCCTGTTTAATTTGCAATGCTTCCTCTTTGGTAATAATCCCTGTCTCACCGAGCATAGTAACATGAGCAATAGATCCTTTAAGATCAAACTCTGCCATCTTTTGGTCAAAGGAGATTGAAGCACCGAATTCTTCTACCCATTTTTCAAGACTAGCTTCGAACCGACCGCCCCATAGTTTATGATTTTCTGCCATAGTTTTATTTTGAAGATTTCCCCTCACTGGGATAATCTTCCATCCTTTCTTAATACTTATAACAAGCAACGACCTCTTTGGTCACAATAACTTAAATGAAAAAAGCTAGATAGTATTTGTCTAGCTTAATTTGTCTCTCTGGACACTTGTTTTCCTAAAACCCGATCTCTGTCGTAGTTTATTTAGGCTCGTGACGCCTCTCAGAACGTCTTAACGATAATAATATAAGTTATAAGAAAAGAGTATCAGATGTGGCTCTCTGTCCACTTTTATCTGATAAGAAGCGTTTTTCTTCTACTATCCTACTTTTCTTATGCAATCTGTCATTAATTGTCAAATGGATGGTTAACTTGTGAATTAACCTGAGTTGGAAGACCCCAAAGCTTGATAAATCCAATCGCAGCATCCTGATCAAAGCTGTCAGCTGATGTGTAAGTAGCCAAGTTTTCATCATACAATGAATTAGCTGATTGACGTGCTACTACTTGAGCATGCCCTTTGTAAAGTTTAACTTTAGCGATACCATTAACAACTTTTTGTGTTTCCTTAATATAAGCAATGATAGCTTGTGTTGCTGGGCTAAACCACAAAGCATTGTAGATAAGGTTTGACAATTCATTTTCAAGAATTGGTTTAAAATGAGAAACTTCACGTACCAAAGTTAAGTCCTCAATTTCTTTATGAGCTGTCAAAAGGGCGATAGCTCCTGGACATTCATAAATTTCACGAGATTTGATACCTACAAGACGGTTCTCAACGTGGTCGATACGTCCAACACCATGCTTACCAGCAATAACATTCATTTCTTGGATAAGGTCAGCCAATTTCATTTCTTTACCGTTAAGAGCAACTGGTTTCCCTTCTTTGAAAGTAACATCGACATATTCAGCTTCATCTGGCGCAGACTCTGGTGAATTGGTGATCCCAAAAGCTTCTTCTGGAGCTTGATTCCAAGGATTTTCAAGAACACCACACTCGTTTGCACGTCCCCAAAGGTTTTGATCGACTGAGTAAGGATTATCAAGATCTGCTGGAACTGGAACACCATTAGCCTTAGCATACTCAATTTCTTCCTCACGAGACCATTTCCATTCACGCACCGGCGCCACTACTTTAAGACTTGGGTCTAGGGCAGCAATGGCAACTTCGAAACGAACTTGGTCATTACCTTTACCAGTACAACCGTGAGCGATAGTTGTTGCTCCTGTTTCATGAGCAATCTCAACTAATTTTTTAGCAATAATTGGACGGCTAAGCGCTGAAACCAAAGGATATTTTTGTTCATAGTAAGCGTGAGCCTGAAGTGCTGGAAGCACATAGTCTTCAGCAAACTCGTCTTTGACATCAAGCACGTATGACTCGATAGCTCCAACTGTCAAAGCTTTGTCATGGATGAACTCAAGATCTTTACCTTCACCGACATCCATACAAACAGCGATAACATCGTAATCTTTTTTAAGCCATGTAATAGCGACTGAGGTATCAAGACCTCCCGAATAGGCAAGAATAACTTTCTCTTTTGACATAATATTTTCTCTTTTCTTATATTTTCTTGCGGTTGCTATCTCTATCAACCTTACGAGATTTATTATATTGAATATTTATTCACCTGTCAACAGTTTTTTGTTATTTTTTTATATTTATTTCGTTTTATTTGTTTTTATTTATTATTTCGACCTAAAAAGTGGATAAACCTTAATTTTTATTCAATTTTATGCAATTAATGGTGGGAGATAAAAAAACACTCTTGAAACGATACAAATAGACTCAAAAGCATCTTTAACTATCTATCTTCTAAAATGCCAAAAGGCCTGTACAAAGTACAGACCTTTTGAACAACAGCATCATCGGTAGAGAACACAACAGCAATTTTAGATAGAATGAATGAGGGAAATTATTATGTTTAAGGGACTAACTTAAACCATACATTCTTCTTGCTCTCTAACCTTGATTACATTATAGCATGCAATCCCAAAATGTATATCTTCATTTCCTAAAATGTCGAATTTCACTCACAGAATGTATTTTTTATCCCAATCTGCACCAATCCTCTTAAAAACAAAAAAGGCTTGATTTCTCAAGCCTATTAATTTCTATAAAAAAGATATGTAATTGGACGAGCGGCCAATAAAAAATGGGGATTAGGAAAAAGTTATATAAAAGTACATTATTTATTTTCATAAAGTGTATGTAGATTTCAATAAGATTGACGATGTCTCATTTCCGAATCACATATCTTGATTACATAATAACTTTTTTCAATTTAATTGTCTACACGATTTCATAGAATGTCGTTTTTTCATCCTGAACTGCATTTTTTTTTAGTTATTTTTTTATAAATCTCTAAATTCCATCACTAAAGGACATCTATTTTGTGTTTTTACAGAATTTGCTCACCTATAAGATAATCAATCACCTATAAAATAAACACATGCTTTTTTAGACTAAAAAGAACATTAGTCGATGACTAATGTTCTTTTACATCTGACCATTTTTTAAGCAAGGCCTTCATTTTCAAACGTGAAACTGGACAAGAATCGCCATTCTCAAAGTAAATCATCAACTGACTCTTATCAATACGAGAAATATTATCCAAATTAACTAAAAACGAACGATGACAAGAAAAGAGTTTTTTATTCACCGAAGTAATATCTCCAAGATTGGCATAAAACTCCAAACGCTCTGTTTTGGTAATCAGCATCACCTTATGAGGTGTCACAGCAGTCGCAAAATAATAAATATCTCTCATAGGGACTTGAATTCGAGACTGTGCTGTTTCAAACTCAAATATCTCATCATCATCCAAATCTCCAACTTTTTGATTTACAAAAGTCAATGTTTGTTTTAGTTGTTGTTTGAACTCTGCATTAGAAACTGTCTTATCAATAAAATCTAGTGCAGAAACCTTGTATTTAAAACTAATCGGTGCAAACTCTGAGTGAGTTGTCACAAAAATAATAACCGCATTAGCATCTTGTTGGCGAATTTCTGAGGCTACTTCTAGCCCCTTCTTTCGCTCACCATCAATATCAATATCCAAAAGGAAAACCTGATGGTTACCCTTCTCGTTGATACTGGACAATAGTTTGTGGGGTTTAGAAAAAACTTCAAGTTTTCGTACGGAAAACGTGCCCTCTGAAACCAATTCTCTGATGATGTCACTAATACGTGTTTGCTGCATTAAGTCATCTTCTAAAATGTAAATATTCATATTAGGGCCTCATTTCTAGTATTTGCATCATTTTATGATTCTGACTACGGACAGAGAAGGACGTATTCGGATAACGTTCCAAGATATCTTGAACAGCATTAACACCTATACCACCCTCAGGATGAGGAGTCTGGGTACTCATCATTGAAAGTGGAACTTGCTCATCTGCAATTGTACTTTCAATAATAAAACTCTGGCAATCTTCTTCATCAAAATAGGCCAGACTAATGAAACCCTCACTGGCTTTACGAGCACCATCAATAGCATTATCCATGAGGTGACCCAAAACCACAGCTAAATCTAAATCAGTTAGATAGTTATGAGTCACTGGATCTGGAATCTCTGCATGAATATTGAGTCGATACATCTGAGCTTCATGATATTTTGATGAAAGTAGACTATGAATACTTGGGTTTTGGATATTATCCAAATCTGTGACCTGAGTCGAAAAGCTGTGCTGATCTCGATTGACATAAAGATCAACTAAATCTTTTTTGTAAGAACGAATATCTCCTGTTCTTTCGATATCTCTCAAATTATTAAGCAGAAAATTATAGTTAGAGCGAACATGCATCAAGTCTCTATACAAACCTTCCACCCTAGTATTCTCGTGCTTCAAATCATCAAGATAGTTGGCTTGCTTCATGGCCAAATCCTGCTCTATTTTTTCCTTAGCAAACTGGTTCACAGCTCCTAGTACAAAGAGGAGTAAGTAGAGATATCCCATTACCAATGGTACACGAAACCTACTCTCAAGATGTAACTCTGGAAAATAAGTATCAAATGTCGACACCAAAAAGATAACTAAATAATAAAGCAAAAGAAGCATGTTGACCAAACCCAGACGGTTCTTTTTTTCTTGTTGGGTCGCAACTTTAAAGATATCTGTAAAGTCTAGACGCAAAATAAAATCTACTATTCTGACCGTCAACATGACAAAGGAAAGTGGTACCATAGACCACCAAATATTGTTGTTTAAAGTAGCAGCAGTTATGCCAAGTATCGGCGGGAAGAAGAAGGTAGCCAAAAAACGTCTTGCCAAATCGACTAGTACCACCGGGTAAAAACCTAGAAAAAAGCGCTCTACAGAAGTGACACTTTTATTCAGTTGATAACTAAATGTCAATGTTACAATGGCTACTAAGGGAGGTACTATGCCTATGTAGCGTCCAATGAGTTGTCCCCAAATGCATAGAGCAACATCAAATAACAAATAAAGCATACGATTTTTAAGATTAGTGTTTTGCCCACCAATACGTAAGTAGATATCCCAAATGATGACAAACATCAAAATTTGAAATAAGATGTTACCCAGCATAGTTATCCTCCTTTCTACGATTATAGTCCTACCGTGACAATTTGATAGGTTTTAAATAATTCTTTTTTATTTGTTAAACCGATACCGTTTGACCAGCAAAACTGAGCAAAATCACGACTAATAGCCAGACTATCGTCTAGTTTAGGATCAGCTTCCTGGTTGGTATTCTCAAGAATAAAGCTGAGATTGCCATCCTCATTCTGTTGAATAAGGAAACCAATATCTGTCTCCGGTTCCTTGGCCCAAAGTTTTTCAGCTAAGTTCATGCAACGTTCTAAAACTCTAATAAGAACTGCAATATTTAAATTGTTAGGATAAGCATCAACGTTGACATCCAACCTAACGGTGATACCCTTTTGTTCCAAAGGAATGATTTGGTTTACAATCCAACTTCTTAATACCGGATAAGGAATCTCGAACAGAGGAGCCAACTTATCATTTAAGTCCAAATTATCAAGTTTAAGATGATTCAAATGCTCATGATAAACGGATAAAACCTCTGATAATTGATTTTTAGCCAATGGAGTCTCAAGAGCTACCAAAAGACTCTCAAAGTCTTTTTCAATAGGCTTTACTTTTGTAAAAAGATCCTCAATATGTTTATTATAGACTTCCAAGTTATAGACATAGGTCTCCACAGCTTCCTTACTACGTTCTCTGACAAATTTATGAGAATAGCGGTTCAAGGTTGTTACCATTAGGAGATAAACTGCCATTGCAATAAAAATTGGCCCTCCCACATTACTACCTGTTGATACCAAAATAGTACTACAAGTAATGTAGAGTGCAAAGGTCAGATCAACGGCTATCAACAGACGTTCACGACCACGTGAATAAATCAATTCCTTGACCTTATCAACATCTGAACTGGAAAGATAATTGATATAGAGAAAGAATGGGTAAATCAGTACAAAAGATAACAATTTGAGGAAGAAGTTTTCTTGAATATCACCCAAAGTCATATTTGTAAACAGATTATTGAATACATAAAATGGGGTAAAAGTCGCAAATAAATCTGTAAAAATAACCGAGAAAGCTCCAAAAAAGAGGCTTGCCCAGAGCGTCAAACGATGTTCCCGACGTTCCTTTAAGGCCAAAGCTAAAAAGATAAGAACTTGATAATAGAAGCCATCACCTTTACCAAGTGATACCACTATACCTAAGAGACTTAAACAAAATACTTTCCAGTAAGCTAGTTTGCTCCTTGTTAGTTTTTTATAAATAAACCAGGTAATATGAAAACTAATAATTTGAATAATACTATTTTCAAGGGATACCATGGTCCAAAGTTGTAAGTTCATGATAATATTTCCTGTTTATACTCAAGAGACATTTTCGTCATCTTCTTCAATGAGTTCTTGACCCGCCTTTTTCAAAATATCCTGATAGGTTTGTTCAATAAGGTCAAAATCCCCACTATCAATACTTGTCTGCATACTAATGAGTATGTTTTCATAATCATGTTTAAATGAGCGTACACTCTTATAGGCAGTTTCGATTTTTTCATTATAAGCTTCCAGACTCCTCAAATGCTCCTCTTGTTCTCTAAGAATTTTACTATCACGAACATCTTTACCGTAGGAAACAAAACGAACAAGAATATACATGTGTATAAGAAAACCAACCCAAATATAAATTTGAGGGTAACCCGGGAGGTAGGTCTGACTCAGGAGCAAGGAGAATATCTCCTGTTTAAAGAGGATAAGCAGATAACTGATAATTAAAATATGATCAACTTGCAAGAGCATGCTCTTATATTTACCCTGCAAGTCCTGATATGGTTCCTTAAAAAAGCTATCTAAACCGAACATTTTTTGCAAGCCTAGAAAGAAAGGAAGAACAACACTATCTACAGCCAAGATTCCTAAATGGTTTGGAACCAACTCGACCGGCTTATTAAAGAAAACTCGGAAAAGATAAAAACTAAAGAAACTTGTAATCAAGGTCCAAAAGACAGGGGCAAAGAAAGCATAAAAATACTTTTCTTCCCGTAAAGCCTGAGGTTTTTCAAGAAAAATAAAGACTAGGAGATAGATTGCATCTGGAATATCAATTTGCCATAGCACCTTGGCTAACCACTTAACGGCAGTTACTACGATTACATAAGGAATATAACGGTAAGTAAAAACATCTAGATAAGCCATTCTAGCTAAAATCACAAGATGTGAAACGACAACAACCAAAGCAATAAGACCATCAATCGCAAGTTGCATATGCTTTTCCCCTTTCTATTTTCCCTTATCCTCCACAAATATTATCTTTGATTTATCAATTATCCTGAAAAGAGAGGACCTGAGTAAAATGATGGTCACAACTACGAGTCTCAAGATTTACTTTTGGATAGCGATTAAGTATATCTGCGACCTTAGACAAACCAAGTCCTCGGCCTTCACCTTTGCTAGAAACCCCTTCATCAAAAATCCTTGACACAGGAATACGTTCTTCTCTGGTTGTATTATCAATAACCAAGATAAGATAACCTTGATTTTTAAAGAAGGATATGGTTAAAGTAGGATTTTCAGAATCCACTGCCGACTCAATAGCGTTGTTTAAGAAGACAGAAGAAATCACAACCAAATCTAAGGCCTCTATCTGAGTTGACGATATAACATCTGGTAACTCCAAATTGACCTTAATTCCTAAGTTCTCTGCCTCAAGCACTTTAGCAGAAAAGAGACTCTTGAGAGACGTGATTTCTAAGTTGATCAAACGTGACAATTCATAATTTGACAAAGTTAAGCTATTTCCAGATTTCTCTAAAAGCTCTGCATACTCTTGTTTCAAAGCAGGTAAGTCTCGACGTTGGATACTAACCTCCATTGTCTTAAGTCCTTCAAGATAATCCTTCTTCACCTGAGAAATATCATTATAGAGATTTTCTAAACGGTGGCTATATTCCTCTAAACTTTCCTCATGTCTAGCCATTTCTTCGGCCAACTGGTTTTTCACTCTTCTCTTAGAATAGATATTAAGCTGAGCAAAGAGCAAAATAAAGAGAATGGAGTAAACAATCGTAATACTGCCTGCTAAATAAATAAAGAGGCCTGTGTAAGGAAAGATGTTACTGGCATAGAAAATAATTAAAGATAAAACAATATAAGCCAGAGTAACCCCAACCAATAAGCGTTGCCTAACTTGGTAAGTATGGTTATTTCCCATAACATTGAGAGCACCAAAGTCAATAAAGAATACTTTGACAATCAGATGAAAAATTGGATAAATCAAGAGATAAGACAAAGCAATAAGTACTGGGGTGTCCTTGACCTGTAAATAATTAATTTGAAAAATCCATGGGAAAAAGTAAAGTTGAAGCAGTTTCGAGGTGACTTCAACAAAAACCCACGGCAAAAAGGTGAAAAGAAAAGAATTCTTTTCACTACTTGATATTTTATTTAAGAAAAGATAGCAGAACAAAAGTGCTAAGAGCGACCCTGTAATGCCTCCGACAAATAGAGAGAGTAAGAGACTCCCTGCGATAAACCAGCATTTACTCTTCCAAGTTTTGAGCAAAGCTGACATATCGTGACTAACAATTAAAATAGCCAATAGACGTAGAACCGTAAACAAAACGATCATCTCTAGACTCCCCCTTTCCTTTCAAAAATCAACCTACTTTATTGTAACATAAATATATAATTTAGCGTCATTCCTATTAGAAAAAGCTAAAAATATAAATTTATTTTTCTCGGTTAAGAACAATCAATTATTAATATGAGCGTCAGACCATTTCCCATATCCCTTACTTTTCATAAACATAAAAAAGAGCTTAGTTTTTCTAAGCTCTTTAACTGACTCATTACCTCTTTTTATGGGTACATGCCAATGACGTAGTAGAAATACCAACCAAATCTTCTCATAATGCTCACTCCTCCCTACTTTTTATTACCAATCTATTATAAAACTAATTTAAAGTTTTGAAAATGATGATATGATTACGAAATATCATCATTATATTACAAATACACTCTTAGTAATACCCCATTAATTGCTGATACATTGTTTATGTGCATTCGAAAACCCAACAATTGTTGGGTTTGTTTTTATAATGTTGCAAGAACTTGATCAATATGTTTGATTGATTTTTCACGACCGAGCAAGAAAATAGTGTCTGGCAATTCTGGACCGTGCATTTCTCCTGAAACAGCAATACGGATTGGCATGAAAAGGTTTTTCCCTTTGATTCCTGTTTCTTTTTGAACAGCCTTAATCTGAGGGAAAATGTTTTCAACAACAAACTCATCATCAGACATAGCTTCGAGTTTGGCTTTAAAAGCCTCAAGTACTGTTGGTACTGTTTCACCAGCCATAACTTCTTTTTCAGCATCTGTCAATTCTGGGAAATCTTCAAAGAAGAGATCTGTAAGAGGGACAATTTCTTCTGCAGCTGTCATTTGTGGTTTGTAGAGTTCCACTAATTTTTCAGCTTTATCTGTTAAACGACCAGCTTCTTCCAAGAAAGGTTTGCAAAGAGCAAAGACCTTATCGAAATCTGCATTCTTAATGTAGTCGTTACTCATCCAATCCAATTTCTTCTGATCAAAGGCCGCTGGTGACTTACTTAGACGGTTTTCATCAAAAAGTTTAATGAGTTCTTCACGAGAAAAGATTTCGTCTTCACCGCCAGGATTCCAACCAAGAAGAGCAATGAAGTTAAAGACTGCTTCTGGAAGGTAACCTTTTTTACGGTAGTCTTCGATAAACTGAAGGGTGTTAGTATCACGCTTAGACAACTTCTTACCAGTTTCAGAATTGATGATAAGGGTCATGTGTCCAAACTCAGGTGCTTCCCAGCCAAGAGCTTCATAAACCATGAGTTGTTTTGGTGTATTGGCAATATGGTCATCTCCACGGATAACGTGTGAGATTTGCATATCGTGGTCATCAATAACTACCGCAAAGTTGTAAGTTGGGTAACCATCTTTCTTCTGGATAACCCAATCGCCACCGATATTGCCACCTTCAAATTCGATATCTCCCTTAACGATATCATGCCATTTATAAATTCCTGACTCATTAACCGCCAAACGAACTGTAGGAACAATACCTGCCGCTTCACGTTCTGCGATGTAGGTAGCTTTTTCTTCTTCAGTCATACCAAGGAACTCGTTAATATAACGAGGTGTTTCACCTGCTGCTTCTTGACGTTCGCGCTCTGCAGCCAACTCTTCTTCAGTTACATATGACTTATAGGCTTTACCTTCTGCCAAAAGTTGATCAATATATTTTTGGTAAAGTGGCAAACGCTCTGATTGACGATAATTTGCATGTGTTTCAGGACTTTCATCCCAGTCAATCCCCAACCAACGCAAGTTATCAAGCTGTGAACGCTCACCATCTTCAACGTGACGTTTACGGTCAGTATCTTCAATACGGATAATGAAAGTACCGCCATGATGACGTGCATAGAGGTAATTAAACAATGCTGTACGGGCATTACCAATGTGTAGAAGTCCTGTTGGACTTGGTGCGTAACGAACGCGGATATCTTTAGCCAAGATAAATCTCCTTTTTATGTTTCATTCTTCAGTCTTTGGATACCTATTAAGCCTAAAGTCCCTCCCTTTGGAACAACCTTAAGACGATAAGTACCAGTAGGCAACTCTATCCCCCAAACTTTCCAAATAAAAATCTAGAAGCGAGTACCAATCTTTCTTATTATATCACAATCTAGGGGTGGTTCGAGAAATTTTGTTAAAAAAA
>NZ_JAPVYF010000035.1:0-18772 GCF_041431705.1 Streptococcus sp. 27098_8_74 | reverse complement strand
GATACCCAACCACAAGTTGGTATGGTGATTGATCCTAAGACACAAAAAGGTGGAGCACCATCTAAAGAATAAATCAAAAAGGAGAAAAAGAGTATAAATGAGTAAACAATCAAAAATTAATCCGAAAAGCATGTCATTATTGGCTGTACAAGGCCTAGACTGGTGTTTGCGAAAAGCTTTCTTATGGTTCGCTATAATTATGGGAACGATTTTCATTAATGTTTTTATTAATACGATGCCGATAAAGCAAGCAACGATCTACCTTTATATTTTTCAAGGAGTTTACCTCGGTCTCTTTACGTTAAGGGCTGTTTTTAAATATAAGAGTGGTAGTGACTGGTGGGTATTTACCTCCCTTGTTAGCATAATGGAAATGATTGGTTTATGTGTTCTTTTGATGAAACCAATTCGGGTTACGGATGCAAGCATGACATTGATTTTTGAGCTAATGTTAGTTAGTCTTGCCCTTTATTATGTGGGAACAAAACTAAGTTCTAGCTTATTTAAACGTTATCTATTCAAGAATGTTATCGATGTGGATTATCTTGGTTTGAAGAAATCTACTGAAACTAACTCAGATAATGAACATTCACTTATTAATGATATTGAATTGACAGGCTATGACACTAATGCTCAAATGACAATGCTCAATAAGAATGCGATTAAGCCGGAGTATAGGACGATTGTTGAGATCACTAATATGGAATGTGAGAAAGTAATTGCTCCTCGTTATTATAGAGAGGGAACTGCTCCAGGCAAGTCTCAAGGGGATATCAAACATACGTTTGAAACGAAAGATACGCTATATCATCTTCATTTCAACTTCCATCTATTTGGAATCAATGGTAGGTTTTCTCCAAGCTATCTACCACTAATTGACCTAACTGTTAGTGAAAATAAGGCAAGATAATACATAAACATAATTATGTAAATACAAAAAAGGAGTCAAAAGATGGCTCCTTTTTGTCTGCTTGATTTTTAAATTTCAGTCACGAGAAAAAATTTAACTAAATCTAGGTCTCTTTGTGAAATCCCATGAGAAAAGTTATAATAGAATTTGAAAAAGCACATATTTGTTTTCAATAAGGAGGGCCTTCTATATGCCTAATAATAGTTATGAATATTTTTTATATGTTGACGATCAGCAAGTTCATAGTATATTTGAAGTTCAAAAAGAATATGAACAGAATAAAGGGGATATTTCAAAATATCGTGATAAAATGTTATGTCCAGAATGTAGGAGAGCAAGATTACGTTTTACACATAAAACATCAGAAAGAAGAGCTTTTTTATCAACCTTTCCAACCTCAAACCATAAAGAAGGTTGTTCGTATAATTATGACCTAGCTTCAAATAGGGCAGTTAAGCAATTTGTAGCAACATTAACACCTGAACAAGTACATGATAGACTTGAAGCAATGTTAAATAAATTGTTGCCCGGGGCAATAAGGGATAATAAAGACGCATTTAATGATGAAAAAGAGAATCCAGTAGTAATCAATATAGGAGCAAGAGCCCACCAGTCTAACCGAAGAGCAATCCCAAGAAAATCTATGAATGGTTGGTTTGATAAATCGGATGAAAACAATATGTTCCTTTTTTATGGTAAGGTAAGGTTGTCAGTTGAAGAGCGAGAAACCAAGAAGGGGAAACGATATATATTAATTGTGAAGACCAAGAGAGGAGTGGAGTGGATTAGAAAGACCAGTATTTTTAGAGGCATGGCTCAAGATGCTATTGATGAGAATACAACCTATGACCTTGCTGTCCTGGGACACCTTGAATTTTACAAAAATTTCCCACAAATTGTCACAGAATCATTTGCTGCTATTTTGTATAGAGAGGCAAGGAGATAAGAAGAAACAAAAAGACCAACCTATTTTATAAGGATGGTCTTTTTTATCTACGAGAGAGAGGATTATTCAAAATAAGTTCTTATTTATCTATGACTGAAAACACTATATATAGGGGTCTGAGATGAAAATATACCACAATATATTGATTTTTTTCTAAAAGGGTGTACAATATGTAATATAAAAGAAAAGAGAAATAAAAAAAGGATTGCTGCAACAATCCTTTGGATTTCGAATAATTGTCCCCAATAATTCAAAAATATCTCCTTATTATTTCAAATTATACACGTTCCTATCAATTAATGCAATAAATTAGGGAAAATTTTTTAAAATAGTATGATAATATGATGTAATATTTATATATTTGGATTTTAATTGGGTGCGCGATTTCTTTTCTTTACGAAAGGAGGAGCCACATGGATTCAATTATCCTGGTGCTAGTCTTGGTATACCTAATCAAGACTAGTAAGCCCTAATTCAAAAAACAAAAAAAGACTGCTTAGTCTTTTTTGTTTTATAACGAGATGTCTCTTGTTCTATTGTTTGCTGTTTGTAAGTTGCTCATACAACTCAAATAGTCTTGCGACTGTCTCACTCTCGGTTAGCCAAGTTTTTTTGCCATCTACTATTTTGGTTAATCCATAGGCTTCCATAACTGCTTTATCGTTAGCTTGGTGAGCTCGTCGAAGTTCGATAGGCATAGCTAGCTCATCATACAAGTCAGCAAGTGAACTCGTCGGATATAGTTTTCTAGCTTCTAAAATATTATTTGCAGTCTTTTCAATCTTAGCTCTTTGTTTATCAGAAAGTTTAGGCCACGGGAAGTTGTGATATACTGATGGCGAGTATTGATAATCAGATTTTAATCTTCCTGCTACAGTACGCATCCAAGCCATGTGTACATTTGAAATAAGAGTTCCGAATAAAAATAAATCGCCATTAGGAATGATATAAATTTTATTACTCGCAATGATATCACTTGTTAAAAATCCAATAGGAATATATCGACGTTTTTCTGAAGAAACCTCTGGAATAGCAAGGTAATCTGTGTTAGGCTGTCTAATTTGTGTGAACAAATGAGGAATCATGGCCTGTTCTCGAACGGACTTAGTAGGACTTTTTTTTCTCATTGCTTTGACGGCTTCTAATCTCTGCTTCAAAATATTAGAGTTTCTAATGATTTGAGGTGGAACATTTTGAAGCCAAAAACAATATCGATCCTTATTATTGATCAATTCATTCCCTCCAATGTATTTTTTTATATAGGGAAGTAATTCAGGTTCATTTTTTAGAATTGTTTTTCTATCTTGAGGTGAGAGAATAAGATTTCCACCATCGGTTGGTTGGCTCCCTTTACTCATGTTGGGCATTCCTATAGTTAAATTCTTCCCTCGTGACTCAATGAAGTAAGTATCTCCCTTTACAAGATAAGCATTGATATGGTCACACAATTCTCTGCTGTTTCCATTAAAAAGTTGCTTCATACTTTCTGTTTTGAATGTTGTAAAACTAATTATAACACAGTGTACAGCTGCTTTATCTTTTGCTTCATTATTCCAAATAAATGATTGATAGGCATATTGAATTTCTACGTTCTTACTAAAGAGATGTTCCCAAAGTATTCGAACCACTTCCCCTTGGACAATTGAGTTAGTGGATACAAATGTTGTTTGAATTTTTGTATTTTGCATTAAATCGGTTGCCTTAGCAAACCAAGCTGTTACAAAATCAAGTTTCCCATGTTTTGTTAAATCATAAAATGCAGAAGCCATTCCTTCTTTTTGCTTTTTTGTTTGCCATTGGTGACCAACAAATGGTGGATTTCCAATGATATAGTTTAGCTTTTCTTTTGGAACAACACTTTCCCAATCTATCTCTAAAGCATTTCCTTCAACGATATTAGTATACGACTTAAGTGGAAGGAAGTCGATATTTGCATATACAATATCTTTAGTCTCTTCCAGCATTTGACTTTCTGCAATCCAGAGAGCTGTTTTAGCTACAGAAACTGCAAAGTCATTAATCTCAATACCATAGAATTGCTTCAGCTTTACTTTGACTAAATCTTGACCGAGATCCAAAGCAACGGTATCACCCATATATAGCTTAATAGCTTCATTCTCTAAGCGTCGGAGAGATACGTATGTTTCAGTTAAGAAATTCCCTGAACCACAAGCGGGGTCGAAGAAAAGTAGACTCGCTAGTTTGGATTGGAACTGTTTTGCCTTTTGTTCAACTGTTTTAGGCTGCTTAAATTGACGTATTTCGTTTAACTCTTCTTTTAGCTCGTCCAAGAATAAAGGATCAATAACTTTATGGATGTTTTCAATCGAAGTATAGTGCATTCCACCGCTTCGACGTGTTTCTGGGTTAAGAGTTGATTCAAATACCGCACCAAAGATTGTCGGACTAATTTCTGACCAGTCAAAGCCAGAAGAAGCGTGTTCAAGAATAAGCTCACGGAGTTCATCGGTGAAATTAGGTATTTCTAGATTATTCTCTGCAAACATCCCACCGTTTACATATGGGAAGGCGTTTAGTTCGCTATCAAGATAGGGATCGCGCGTGTCGATTGGCGTGTCAAGGACAGAGAAAAGGTCCATTAACCCACGACGAAAGTCACGACTTCCAAAACGAGCTAGGTAGTCATGGAACATCATTTTATGTCCAAAGATACCAGCATCCTCTGCATACAAACAAAATACAAGGCGTACGACAAGTTGGTTAATCGCATGTAGACTATCTGGATTGTCTGGATTGACATATTGTTTTAGCAATCCATCATAGATTTCACCTACGATTTCCCCAGCCTCCATTGAGACTTTCATTTCACGTTCTAGGTGTTCGTTGGTCTTATCTACGAGAAATTCTAGTCGATAGGCTTCTTTATCAAGGTCTGCTAATTGAACAACTTTAGGTTCGCCATTAGGCTGTTCCATGTCATAGATATAGAACTCTTTGAAATTACAAGTAATAATCCATCTAGGACGTCTAGAGTAGGGGGTGTTTGCTGAATAACGTTTTGCTTGTTGGAAAGGCGTAAGATATGTACCATCAGACTGTCTAATAGCTTTATTGAGGTCTTTGTTTGACCCTTTTTGTTCAATCAAAACCTTTGTTTTATCGATAAAACCGTCAATAAAACTGGTGTGATCCAACATCACTTTATCTTCAAACGTAATATATTCTGTCGGGTTTTCAATCCCATAAACAGATTGTAGTAGGTCTAGCCAAAAAGACTGGCTATCTTGTCTTTCATTACCACGGTTTTCCCAACGCTTAATAAAAGCCATGGCTTGCTTTTTCTGTTCTCTAGTGTTCATTACTACTAATTCTTTCTAAATAGACTCGGTGTCATTATACCATATAATTCTACTGTATTTTAGTGGGTATTAACTCTATTAACCAACTGTCAAGTGACTAGATAGAACATGGGGGATGTGACACCCCCTAAGTCTCTTTTTTAATACATGGAAAGGTGCTATACTAAGTCCATGAAAAAAGATTATAAATACATTATTATTTTAGTGGTCATTTTCCTTGCACTAGGAGTCATGTTTTTGGTCTCTGCGTTAATGAAGAAGAATGAACCGAAGAAAAAAGTAACACCCCCTAGCACCGAACAGGTGATTGAAGATTCCTCCTCGGAAGATATTCCAAAGGAAGATAAGTATGAGCGATGGCGTAAAGAGGCACTTGCGACCTTAGAAACACAAATACCTGCAGATGATGCTGATACGCAAACTGTAAAGAATGCACTGAAAGAGATGTGCTCTTATGTTGAGACTGTTCAGAACGTAACCGATGTTAAGCCAGATTATCAAAATCACTTAACGATTACTAGCACTAAGATGCAGTATGAGCTTGTAGCGAAATTCATGCTAGGTTATAAGTACTCTGATGCTAAAACACAAGTATTTAAAGCCAAAGCAGATAATGTTCGTCAGTTTGTCCTTGAGGTGGCTAACCCAGACGGAGCGAAACTATATTTCTGTGGGAATTACGTTATGGGAACAACTCAAATAGAAGTGACATCAGTTCATGGAGTAGCTGAAGCTGACCATGCTGAACATGGACATGACTAGAAGTACTCAATGTGTCATACATATCTTGTTTAGCTTCATCATGAGATGGAGCTTTTCTTTATATATTTAACTCTAATAGGAATTTTTGTCCTTGTGTAAGTGCATATCTGCTTAATCCTTGATATAATAGTGCCATAACATAAGGATTAAAGAATTAGTGATAGTAAGAGAATTTGATTAAAGAATGATTGGAGATGAGGATATATGGAAAAAGAAACAAAGCGTCTTTTAAGAAAATTGGTTAGATTATATGACGGACAGACTAAGGAATTTCTTTTAAAATATACTGATGAGGTTTCTGGGTTAGATATCGAAGAACAAAGCAAACTAGCTCAAGAGTTACCGGCTAGACACCTAAGTGCTGAAATTCTAAGTGATATTCAACGTATTAAAAACGGAGAAGAACCACGTTTCTTTACTAAGGATGGACAATATAAGGGACTATGTGTTGAAGAATACAAGCAGCGTGACTTTATGACTCGTCAGCAACGTTACGTTCTAAGTTGGGCGTTTGGAATGTTGCTCTTTTTAGCAGTCTTTACAATTGTTTCCTGGAACTTTGTTCCCAATGTTATCCAAAAAATGGAAAGTAGTGCATCACTATTGAACTATACTGAGAACTATGGCACTCGTCCTGAACAGGTCTTTGCAATGGTTGTCTGTGGTGTCTTATTGATATTCCTTTCGGTAGTTGTTTCACTAGTATGTTTGAAGAGATATCGTAAAGATGCTGAAGAACCTATCAATGTCGTATTGACTGATGATTTGAGACTATAAAAGCTGAAGCTTAGCTTTGGCTTTTTTTGGTATCTTTTCACTAAATCACCCCATGTCACCGGGTTATAAAGGGGAATTTCTTTATGATAGAATTCGCTTATGATTACATACTTAGCAGAAAAAAGAGACCAAGGGATAGCCTACTATATGGCCCTTGCTGCAGATAATACACTTTCTGCAACTCAACTAGATGAAAAATATAAAAAACAAGGTTATATTCAATTTAAAAATGCTGCTTACCACAATGGAGAGTTGATCACGATTATCTGGGCTCAAGGTCATATGCTAGAGTTGAAAGAACCAGAAGACTATAAAGCCGAATGGAAAGAGTGGCGTTTGGACACCTTACCTATTATTCCTGAAAAATTTGAATATAAGGTTATGACACAGAAAGAATGGCAGTTCAAGAAGGTTAAGGATTTCTTTGAGAAATCTAGGATGATTGTTTGGGCTACCGATATAGACCGTGAAGGTAGTCATATTGCCTATAGTATTAGCCTTATGACTGGTATTTTAGACCAGGAAGGTCCAAAGAAAATGATCAAGTCCCTTTGGGTTGATGAATTAACACCAACAAAGATTCAAGAGGGAGTGAAAAAACTACGTGAAATAGACTATCGAATCTTGCAAGCTATTGAAGCCCAAACACGAGCTATTGCTGACTGGCTTCTTGGAATGAATGCTTCCCGTGCTTTAAGTCTCCTATTAGAAGATAAGATAGGATTGAAATTGGATAGGTCAGGCAAGGACGGTAAGATTGCAGTTGGTAGAATCAAAACCGTAGCTCTATTTTTGATCTATTTAAGAGAATTAGCCATCCGAGATTTCGTCCCAACAACTTATTGGGAATTAGAAGCAACCTTTGAACATCCTAATGGCATCTACAAGGGTAATTATATTCCTATTGATATTCCGTACTCTAAAGGTAACAAGAAGGGTGAACCTTGGGAAGGAGACTGTCCTACCAAAGAAGATTGGGAAAAGCTTATTCAGAATCCAAAAATTATTGGAGATAGTAACAAAGGTGTTATCGTTGAACATGAAGTTGAACTGAAAGAAAAACGACCACCAAGGCTTTATTGTCTTGACTCGATACAAGAAGAGTTAGGAAGAATCTTAGGACTGACAGCAAAAGAAGTTCTAGAAGGCCCATGCCAAGAATTATATGAGGTGAGGAAACTAATCACGTACCCAAGATCTTTGTCTTTTTATATTTCTAGGGAACGTTATGAGACATTGAAGCAACAAGCACCAGCATTAGCTCGATTGGTTGGATTCAGTGAAGAGGATTTAGTATTTCCAGAGCGTCCAGATGGCTTTTTTGTAAATGACAAGAAAGCTGCAAACCACTCAGCAGTAGTTCCAACTACAGTCATTCCCACTGAAGAAGAAGTAGAAGCCCTTCCTGATGTACTGAAGATTGTCTACAAAGCAGTTATTAGAAGAACACTAACCATGTTTTTCCCGAAATACCAGTATGAACAGACGACAATCATTACTCAGGTAGGAGCTGGTAAGTTTAAAACGGTAGGACAAGTCCCTAAAAACCCTGGTTGGCAAGTTTTATTCCAAGATAGTGCGAGCCTGCTTGATGGAGTGATAGAAGAAAGTGAGGCGAGGGAGCTTATTAAAGTTCAAACTAACGATACTGTCACTTCGCACCTAGTGCCAGCGGAAAGGCATGTTAAAAAACCGCCTCGCCACACGAATAGTACCTGGCTTCGAGCAATGAGAACTGCTGGCCGGGACCTAGATGATGAAGAGCTTATAGCTATCATGAAACAAATCAAAGGTTTAGGTACTGCAGCAACTAGGGGAGCAATACTGGATGAAATCGTCGTTAATAAATGGGTGATAGTCAAGCAAGGAAAAATCTATTTATCTGAACTTGGTTGGTTGATCTGTGAGACACTTAAAGATGAACGTGTCTTATCTCAACCAGAAACAACAGCAATATGGGAGCAATCACTCAGTAAAATAGCTGAAGGGACCAATACACAAGAGAAATTCCTGAAAAATATCTATAGGTATCTAGGTATTGAGAATCCTCACAACAACCTCATCGAAAATCTGATTAATGCTGTAGATAGAACTGATTACACTCCTTTCCAAGACTTTATCGAGCAAGCAGTAGCAAAAGCTGATGGTAAACTTGGTAACTGTCCTTTATGTGGAAAGGCCGTCAAAGTCCTAGGAAAATCAAAAGTGGCTCAGTGTGAAGATAATATCTTATCAAAAGAAGAAAGAGAAGTAGGTGCAACACCTGTTTGTAGCTTTAACTTCTGGATAACTGTAGGTTTTATTAAAGACAAGAAAAAAACACTCACCAAGAAACAAATCAGTGACCTTTTATCTGATAAAGGACGAACAAACCTTATCAAAAACATCGAAGGTAAATATGGCCCATTCGATGCTTACGCTTATCTTTCCTTCAACGAAGAAAAAGGAATTTATCAAGTAAACCTTGAAGTTGATAAAGCAACGTCTAAAAAATAGTTCATTTTATATGACTTTTAAAAATTTAGGGCTCTCTGCGCTTGCTCTTGTAATTTCCACTATGCTACACTAATTTTAGTTTAAGAAAAGACGATTAAAAATCTATGAAAGGAGAAAATTATGAATACACCTCGTATTAACCGATTTTTAGGTGAGTGGCTAGACAGACAGACCAGTCCCAACTTTTTTCAAGAAGGCTTAATTCTTCTGAATGCGTGTGACTTTATCGATAGTAATTCGGATGCCATCCCTGGTCTCATCGCTCATAAAAAAAGCCCTCTACGTCAGCAATTAGATGAAGCTCTCGCTAGTCGTGGGTACTGTTATCTTAAGCCTGTTGAGGTCAATGCTCAAAACTCCATTGAAGTAGAGAAGTACTATCGATTTGAAACCATACCTAAAGGTTCCAATGAACCTATTACTTACTATGGTCTAGGTGCGTACTTTATTTGCCGTGCTATATTTAATAATGAATTCGATATTGATTCTGGCTTTCAATATGATGACGAAGAACTCTTTTATGAAGACATTGGATTTGATGCTCTATTCCATAATAAGTCCGTTTTCCTATTAGGAGACACTCCCTCTGATGATATGGAGGTATCTTGGCAAGAAATTGGGATCTTAATGCGTAGACGAGCTTTTAATTAATATGCTTTTCAAGAGCTTCCCTTTATGATATATAGATTGGAGAATATAACATGAGAACTTCTAGTAGATGTATAGTTTTCTTTCTTTACTTTGCTTGGTTTACCTTTGCTCAGTTACTTATCTTATCTTTCTTATTTTTAAATTATTCATCATTTAGCTTATCCTTTGATTTTATGTTTTCAGGAGTTTTCTACATTATCACAAAGATTCCTCCACTTTTAGTTCTGTGTATTTTTGGGGGACTTGGATTGACATTTACGGTAATGAAGGACGCGGTGTAGGGAGAAGAATAGAATACGTACAAAAAGGCAGTCGAACTTAATTATTTAGACGACAATGAATTCCATTAATAGATTACAAAAGAGCAGTATGCTCTTTTTTTGTGTATTCATAGGGTGTCACTGGGTTTGAGTAAGGGATGACTTTTGCTATCATCTAATTGTAATTTTTTAAGAAAGGAAATTGCTTATTCATGGATAAAAACAAACGTTCAATGATCCTAAAATCTGGAGCTTTTTTAACAGCCCTTGTAGCAACAGGTTTGGTTAATAATGGGGTATCAGCAGACGAAACTGCCGCACCAACTGGACCAACAGATAATGCTACTGTTGCGACTGGACACTCCGATACACTTCTTCCTCCCGCTTCATCAACACCAGCGACACCCGGTACCAATACCACAGATGTCCCAACTGCTGAAGCACCTAAAGTTGACACTCCTAAAAATGAAGGTGTAACAACTGAGACACCTAAAGTAACTGACGGTTCTACTGGTACAGGTGTAGCTACACCTACAACACCAAGTGTTACTACGCCAAGTCAAGACGAAGGAAAGACATCAGAAACTTCTGAGGCTACACCTACGACTTCTGAAAATGCAAGTACAACTGCTGAAACGTCTACAGCTACCTCTGAAGGAAGTGAAGGAAACTCTACTTCTGATACAACTTCAACTGCATCAGAAACTCCTACTCCTTCAGAGCACACAGTAACTGAAACTCCTACTAAGCCTAACGTTACGGATACTGCTAATACTAACCACAATAGTGAAAATAACACTAGCAGTAGCAGTGAAAGTTCAACAAATACTGTTAATGATAAAGGGTCAACTGTGGCCACACCAACTCCAGCACCAACTGAAGGGAATAACGCTTCAAGTTCTGAAACACCTAGTGGCTCATCAACTTCAGCTGAATCTTCTTCAACAAGTTCAGAAACACCAAAGGTGTCTGATGGAACATCTGGAACAGGTGTGAGTTTGCCAAGTAGCGAAGGAAAAACATCTTCTGAGAAATCATCAACTTCTCCAGAACTGTCTGAAACAGCTACAAGTACACCTCACATTCTTGACGGGACTATTGGAACTGGAGTTTCTACGCCTACTGAACATAAATCAGATAGTCGTACAGAAGTAGCTTCAACTTCAGCAACTACTTCAAACAAAGTGGTTGAGTCACCTAAATCTGAAGAAACTCCTAAAGTTAACGACACAAATGTTCAAGAAGCACCTAAGCCAGGGGACGTTTCTCCTTCAACAAAACAAGTTGTACTTAATGTGACTCCTAGTCAACCAGTCGTTACAAATACTGGTTATAAAGTTGTCTCAACAAACAATAGTGATCTTGTCGTACAAAACTTCGATGGTTCTGTAGCCTCAGTCCCTGCTTCACAGGCAGGAGGAGCAGTGAATGAGGATGGAACTGTCTCTGTTAAGACCGAGGCGGGAGAAATGGTAACTCTTCCTGAAACTGGGGAAGCTGGAACAAAACTTGTTACCTTTGGATTCTTGATTTTGGCAGCACTTGGTCTTCAGCGTACGGCTGTAAAACAAGAGAAATGGTATTCAAATTAAGAAAGGTGATTATTTTAAATGTTTAAAGACTCAAATAACACGAAAGGACATGGCTCTATTCGTAAAAATAAAGTCTATGGAGCAGTAGGTGTACTTGCACTTGGTGCTGCAGCAATCGTTGGGGGAACTTCTCAAGCATCCGCAGATGAAGTAACTGAAGCTCCTGTAAATTCAGAACCAGTTGCTACCTCACAAGCAAACGCAGACAGTCTTATGTCACAAGCTACAGCTGTTGCAACATCAGATGTCTCTACTCCAACAACCACAGCGACTGCAACAAACACTACTGATTCACAACCTACAGAAACAGTAGCAGAAGTGGCCACTACACAACCAGTAAGCACTAATGATAATAATGCTTACGCTGAAAAAGCTAATACATCTACGGAAGCTGAAAAGGTAACTATCGACAACACAGCTGTCACAGATGCAGTTGCTACCGCTAAAGATAGTGGGGTAAAAGTGACACAAGATGCTACGCAAGATAAAGGGACACCAACTACAAGTCAAGAACTCGCAACAAAGCAAGCTGAAATCAAGGCCGACCAAAATGAACAAGTAGCTACAATCAAACAAGCTACTCAGGACGCATCTGGACGCCAATCAGCCTATGATGCAGCTGACAAAGCTCATGACACCCTTGAAACTCAAGTAGACAAAGCAGTTAAAGATAGTAATGGACTTATTAAAGCTGAAGCTACTGAAATCTCAAGTGGAGATGGTAAGAATGTAGGTGATTACAACACCTATACTGAGCAGGTTAATAAGCAGATTGCGTCAAACAAAGAAACCATCGACAAATTTAACAAAGATTATGCTGCCATGAAGGATAATGCTAACGTTAGTGTTGATGGTCGCGTGACTACACAAAATGTTGACCAGTTGACTTACGGGAACTCTGTTCAAAATGGTAGTGTAAATCCAGACGGAACATTCTCATTCACGCACGATATGAATGACTCAGCTAATGATAGCTTGGGTGTTTTGGGTACAGGTACCCTTAATGGTAAGGTCAATTTCACATCTGCAGCAAACGGAGATGGTTCTACCACTGTAACACTAAATAGTCTCGATTTGTGGAACTATGCCTACACAAGTAACCGTCCTAATACTGGTGTTAACCAAAATCTTAACTACCACGTTTATACTGATGGCGAAGAAATTTACTCAATAAACCACGATGGTAACTCAAGCTTTGCGGAAGATATCAACCGTAGTATTGCACTTAACAAGTCCTATGTCTTGAAACCAGGCGAGACTACTGGTATTATCCCAATTCTTAACATTGATGATAACTGGATTATCAATACTCATGGTCAGTTAAGTCTCGATTTCACTAATCCAAACA
This sequence comes from Streptococcus sp. 27098_8_74, assembly GCF_041431705.1. Classification (NCBI taxonomy): domain Bacteria; kingdom Bacillati; phylum Bacillota; class Bacilli; order Lactobacillales; family Streptococcaceae; genus Streptococcus; species Streptococcus sp. 27098_8_74. Next base: position 5,710 of record NZ_JAPVYF010000035.1, on the reverse strand, counting down.
CAGTGCCATCAGCTACAGTTAAAAAGGTTAATGAGCCTGTTAAACCAGAAATCCCATCTGTAAGCTATCATGATTACAAGATGGACTACCAACCAACTGTTACTAAAACAGTTCTCAATAGCGACGGTGAAAATGTTAATGGTAAAATGATTCCTAAGAATGATGAACATACCTATGTTTTGAATAATGAAAACATTTTTGCCAATGCAAAAGTTGGCGACACCGTGACAACTCGTGATCCACTTGAATTTGGAGAAGTTCCAAACATCGAAGCCAACAAAACTGAAAATGAGGCTAAAGGTTGGAACGTTGATTATGATGAGGCTTCTAAGACCTACACATTTACTGCCAAATACGATGGTAAAGCTCTTGAAGCACCTACAATCAAGTTCGTAGCCTCAGATGACAACGGCTTCTATGATAATACTTATAAATCTGGTCGCAATGGGTATGAAACCTTCTCTAACACTGTCACTAACAAGACACCAACAGCTCCAAAACCACATAAGTCTGTTACAGATTCAAAAGGAAATGACATCGACGGTAAGACTACTGACGATGATAAAGTAACCTTCCATTTGACGACTGACTATAGTCCATACAAAGATATGGCTGCATCTAAACAAGCACTTAAATTTGCACTCCTCGATGATGTCCAAGATGGTGCTTTCACTGTAGATGAAGATGCTATTACTATAGTCGATAGCCAGAACAAAGATGTCAAAGACCTCTTTGATATGTATCACGTACTGTCAGATGAAGGACGTACTGATGCCATCAACAAGATCCTAAATGAATCTGGTCTTAACCCAACTGGTGAATTCTATCTCTGGGTAGCCAAAAATCCAGTTGATTATTACCAAGACTACATTCTAAAAAATAATAATGTAACAGTTAATCTCCCTGCTACATTGCAAGTCCCTGCAGGTACTACTGTAGAAAATGATTTCTATCAGATTGATTTTGGTAATGCCTATAAATCAAATCTTGTTTCATTCGATACACCACCAGCAGCACCAGTAGGAGAGTCTGGCGGACCTACTTCTACCCCAGTAACTCCAGTAGAAGAAGTGCCTGTCCAACAACAAGCTATTAAAGTTCTTCCTAACACTGGTGAAAAATCAACTTCGGCTATTGCTACAGCAGGTGCAGTTCTTTTGACTACTGCACTTGGCATGCTTGGTTTCTCTAAACGTAGTAAAGAGTACTAAGATAGCACCAACTTCTTAAAATTCCTTTTCCCTATTCTAAATTCATAATTCCCTAAAAACACAGCTCACAAGAGTTGTGTTTTTTTTTGGGGGGGTGTCACTAGGTTACAGAAAATAAATGTAATTGGTATACTAATATACAATATAATAGCTTAAGAGAAGAAAGGATTTTGAGATGAAAATAAATGACAGTATTGCTCGGAGAACTGACCATTTAGGTAATCAAAAAAGAAAAACCGAGGGCGACGAACTCGAAAGAAGGACAGACCATCTAGGACATACTTTTCCTACCATACGTGAGATGGCAGAGCATTGGGGGATTAAGAGAACTACCTTATTAAAAAGGCTTTCGTCAGGAATGTCAGTAAGAGAGGCACTTGAAACTGAAACTAAACCACAACAGAAATCTTGTGTTGACCATCTCGGAAACAAATTTAAGAATCAAAAAGAGATGTGTGACTTCTACGGAATACATAAACCCACGTTTTATAGAAGAGTGAAAATGGGTCTAAGTATTGAAGAAGCCCTCACTCTTCCTTTCAAAGCAAAACAAAAGATAACAACTGACCACTTAGGAAATTCCTATGCTACAGTCTCCGAGATGTGCCATAAATATGGGATTAGTCGTCAGACCTACTCAACTAGACGACGTAAGCACTGGAGTATCGAAGAGGCTCTTACTATACCTATCGGAGAGGGACGAGAGAAAGCTAAGGACCACCTGGGAAACTCTTATGAAACAATTTCCGAGATGTGTCATGAATATGGGTTAAATTGTTCGACTTACTTAACTAGACGACGTAAGGGATGGAGTGTTGAAGAGGCTCTGAACACTCCTATTGAAAAGAGACAAAAGAAAGCAACGGACCATCTGGGAAACTCTTATAAATCAATTTCTGAGATGTGTCATGAATATGGGATTAGTCGTCATAACTACTCAAATAGACGACGTAAAGGATGGAGTGTTGAAGAGGCCCTTACCACCCCTATCGAAAAGAGACAAAAGAGAGCAACAGACCATCTGGGAAACTCTTATAAATCAATTTCTGAGATGTGTCATAAATACGGGATTAGTCGCCACCTCTACTCAAATAGACGACATAGGGGATGGAGCATCGAAGAGGCTCTTACTACACCTACTAGTAGATGACCAGTACTACAAATTTATTGATTAAGTTATTGGGAAGAAAGCATTTTAAAAACTAGTTATAGTATGTCACTAGGTTACAAATAGATATTTGTTTTTCTATAATTAGGAAGTACTTTAAAACGAACTAGGAAGGAAGTTGTTGCTTATATGAGGACTGATAATTTATATAATTATGGACTTATGAAATCAAGATCATATAAGTAGAAAGAAGGTGTTTTTTTGAAAAATAATAAATTAATGTTCATGTTACTGATGAAATGGTTTGCTGAAAGTATTTATTTTCTTGAAATCATATTTATAACAGCCACTTCAGTTCTGTTATTAGCAAACAATATTCTCAACGTTTCAACAAAGACGATTCATATTGTCGCCCTGGTATTACTGGTAGTTTATGTATGTATTGGTTTGTTATTAGCTAATCGAAAAAATAAATTTACGATGTCGGTTAATTACTTTAAATTGATAGGTGCATTGGCTTATATCGTACTTATCACCACTCTAAAAGGTATTGTCTTTGATATTCTGACACACCCACTAGTTACATTGGGAATCGCACTTCCTTATGTTGTAGCTATTGCCTTAAGAAACTTCAGCAAAGGTCAGATCAATAAAATCATTTTTGATGATAGACACAATGCAAATATCAGAGGACGATTTGACACCGTAGACAATATCAAAGAGTCGATGCGTTCATCTATTGCTAGTAGTATTTCTCATGAATTTAAAGGTCTTACGGAAATCAGAGATGAAAAGTTTAGACAAGATACAGAAGGAAATGTAGCTGGTATGTTCAAAGTGTTACTGAAATCTGGCTTTTGGGGGATTAAACACATCCCATTGACTAAAGTAACACTGACATTTAACTTAGAATAAGAGGTAATCACGATGAAGAAAAATATTTTAACAACGGAACAAGCAAGTTTTTTGAAGCAGTACAATTTCTCTCTATACCAGGAACGTTTTGAGGTACTATGTAAAGCTCAAAAAGCTGAAAAGGACGGGCATCTAAATTTTGCCTCGGACGATGAATATAAAACATTTATTGACGCTGTAATGACTGGAGAATGGTCTGAAGAACTCTTTATGATCAACCTATCAAATCCTATTGGATGTGAACATTTCCTTGCGGCACGAGAAGATGGCGATGGCGGACTAATTTGGGATGTCGTTGATTATAGTGAGGGAGACCGCTTCACGAAAGAACAAATCCAGACGATTGTCCCAGAGGCATATCGATATAGTGCCTTTATGGTCTCTGAGATTGTTGCAGAAAAAGACTGGGGACCAGAAGCTCAACACCAACGGCTGGAACAAGCAAAACAAGCTAAAGAACATAAAAAGTCTAACGAGAACTTTCCAAAACCTCGTGTAATCACAGATGAAGAAAGACATGACGACTACACACAAAGTTCTATCAGAACAGTAGCAGCAACCTTGAGAACTGTACAATAATCATAGGACTAGCTTAGGATAGCATATAGTGATGCTATCCTTTTTGTATTGAATCATATACCACGCGCAACACTTCACAACTCTAGTAATTTTCTTGAATAATAATTAAAAGACTACTTTAAAGGGTGAGAACATTTAAGTATAATAGAAACAGAATACTTAATAGAAAGTCCCCGTTAGAAATAGTGGGAAAATGTGAAAAAAAGCCCTTTAAAATGAGGATTTTGAGGTATATTTCCTTAGTACAGCACTTTTAGTAGTTGCGGGAGTAAGTGCGGGTGTGCTTGGAGGAAAATTTGACTTTAAATTGCCTAAAAGATTTAATGGAGAATAATAAATATGAATTCTAAAAATTATCTATTTGATTTAAACCCTCATCTTCTCAAAGATTTTTCATTAGAAAATATAAAGGATCCTGATAAATGTAGTAAGGCGTTGTACGATGATTTATGTGAGATGTTTTTTGATGATGATTCAAAAGAAAAACTTAAAATAAGAACTGTATGTAATAAATGCCAAAACTTTGGAAATGAAGATTTTTATACTTTATTTATTGATAAGGATAAGTATTTATTATCAAGTGATTATATAGGAGCTTCTATTTATTGGGCACAAAAGGCAGGATTAAACGACCAAAAAATTATTGAAGAACATTTGGAATTTTCAGGAAGAATAGGTGGATACATTCTTTTCCCTAGAGGTGGAAATTTAGTAACCGTTAATCAGGCTAGAGGTGGATATAAAGGATATTATGACCGTTTTGATTTAACACTATATGCTATAAAAGAATGGTTTGTGGGAAATAATAATTCAAAAATAGATTATGCTATAGAGAATTACCATGAATGGTTTGAACTATTTTTTGATGATGATAATTGTAAAAATGGATTTGAGAACTTTGTCGAGTTTTTCAAGTTAGAAGGATTTATATATGAGCAAAATAAAATTATAGATTTAATTAAATCAGATTTAGAGAACAATCAGGTTGTTTTTTTAGATAAAGAAGATATTTTGATTGCTAGCACAGAAGACGAATATATAAGATATATGAAAAATCTTAATATCATTATTCTAGAAAGAACTAAAAAAATATTATTATAAAGATTTCAGCACCAGTTAAATAAAATATGCGTTTTCTTTATCAAAAAAATAATAAAAGAGGTTACCAAAAGGGATAAATTTTCACTATTATAGTGTAGGGGGAATTTATCCTTTTGCTTTTGAGTAGAAGAGAAATCTATTCCGTTATTAAGTAAAGAATCCTACATAGCAGAAAGCTAACCATCATCATCTAGTTCAAGCTCTACGAAAGCAACTGTTAAATCTATTGGTAATATCGTATCACTTGAAAACCTCATCAAAATAGTCTATACTTTTTGTTAGCTTATAAACTAACAAAAGAGGTAGCACATGGGATATTTTGATTATTCAAGAGAGCCAAGAAGCGATATCGCTTTTATCGATATGAAGTCTTTTTATGCTAGCGTCGAATGTGTTGAGAGAGGACTACATCCTTTAAAGACTTCTTTATGTGTTATGAGTAGAGCTGATAACTCTGCAGGTCTTATCCTAGCTTCTTCACCGATATTTAAGAAAGTGTTTGGGAAATCAAACGTAGGAAGAGCATACGACCTCCCTTTTGATGTTCAAACAAGAAAGTTCTCGTACTACAATGCCAAGAGACAAGGACTGAGAACAGATCCAGAATACGTGCGATTCATTGAAGATTGGGCAAAAGTAACTTTCATCGTTCCTCCCAGAATGGACGAATATATCTCAGTTAATATGGAAATCCAAGGCATTTTTCAGAACTATGGTAGTCCTAACGATATTTACCCTTATTCTATAGACGAGGGCTTTATTGACCTGTCTAGTTCTCTTAATTACTTCGTGCCAG
>NZ_JAPVYF010000034.1:0-19253 GCF_041431705.1 Streptococcus sp. 27098_8_74 | reverse complement strand
TCTATTTAGCGCAATTGCAACAGATGCAGCAAGGTTTAATTTCTGCAAGTGATCAGGAAATCAACCGTCGTAAGGTGGAAATTTTGTCAGGAATTACCCGCTTACGACAAATCTGTGATACCCCAGCTCTTTTTATGGACTATGCTGGAGATAGCGGAAAATTAGATAGCCTAAGAGAGTTGCTTAGTCAAATTAAGGAATCAGACCACCGTGTTCTTATCTTTTCACAATTTCGTGGGATGTTAGATATTACAGAGGGGCTCTTACAAGAATTAGGTATTTCCTCTTATAAGCTAACAGGGTCAACGCCATCTGATAGTCGTCAAGAGATGACCAGAGCCTTCAATCAAGGAAGCCGAGATGCCTTTTTGATTTCTCTAAAAGCAGGAGGAGTGGGACTGAATCTAACTGGTGCTGATACGGTTATTCTGATTGACCTTTGGTGGAATCCAGCGGTAGAAATGCAGGCTATTAGTCGTGCGCATCGTATAGGTCAGGAACAAAATGTCGAAGTTTACCGTTTGATTACAAGAGGGACTATCGAAGAGAAAATTCTTGAGCTTCAAGAAGGCAAGAAAAACCTGGTAACAACCGTCTTGGATGGCAATGAAAGCCGTGCCAGCATGACCGTTGAGGATATTAAAGAAATTCTTGGTATTGCAATATCTTAATTTGTTATATTTGATATTGAAATACTAAGAGGTAAAAATGCTACTAGGCAAATCTTTTGAATTAGGCTATAATAGAATATTGCAAGACGTATCTTCCCATTCCCGATTATTTATATTAAGATACGCATCATCTCGAAAATGAAAGGAAGTCTTTTATGCATCGCCAAAGACGACAATTTCCGCTGATTCCAGACGGGGAACCTTGCTTGCAAGAACCGGTCTCTATGCGCCTATACGAAAATGAAGATTTAATCACAAATATCCGTAGCCCTTACCAAGATAAGGACTACAATGATTTGTTGCCGAACTATGATTTCTTGTCAGCTAAGCCTAGCAATCGTAAGAAGGCTCCAAAACGAGTGGAGACACAAGAAGCTGGCATGACTTATGCTGAGGAAGCCCGTGAAAAGGCTAAGCGTGATGTACGAGAGAAACGCCAAAAATTCCTCCGCCAAGAAGTTCAACAAACCAAACATACTAATAGCCGTCAATTGACTGCTAAGCCTAAGGTGGAAGCCAAACCAAGCTTTGAGGCCACTGTTGAGCCAGCTGCTGTAACAACGGATAAAGGACCAGTGACAGCCTCTATCTTGGGAGCTCCTGTAAGTGCTATCAAGCGAACTTTAGCACCTAATGGGAAGCACTCAAAGATCCATCACTTGGCAAATCGTCTGCAACAAGATTCTTACATCTTGGCAGAAGTGGCTCCAACCTATCAACAGCCTAGTAACCCATCTCGTAAGAACGTCAAGAAAAATAGCTATGACTTCTTGAAACGTAGCCAGGTTTATAATTACCCAGAACGTCAAACTTACCGTGAACACCGAGTTGCTCAAGAATTAAATTTGACGCATTTAGAAGACGCAAACTAATCGCAGTGCGATTGTAAGGAGAAACTATGTCAAAAACTTATCATTTTATTGGAATTAAAGGATCTGGTATGTCAGCTTTGGCTTTGATGCTCCACCAAATGGGACACAAGGTTCAAGGTTCAGATGTGGAAAAATATTACTTCACTCAACGTGGTCTTGAGCAAGCAGGTATCCCTATTCTTCCTTTCGATGAAAAAAACATCACAGAAGATGTTGAATTGATTGCTGGAAATGCCTTTCGTGAAGATAACAACGTTGAAGTTGCTTATGCAATTAAAAATGGCTACAGCTTTAAGCGTTATCACGAGTTCTTGGGTCACTTCATGGATCAATTCACTAGCTTTGGTGTGGCAGGTGCACATGGTAAGACTTCTACAACAGGTCTCTTGTCACATGTTATGAAAAATATCACCGACACGTCATACCTTATCGGTGACGGAACTGGTCGAGGTTCTGCTAATGCACAATACTTTGTCTTTGAGTCTGATGAATATGAACGTCATTTCATGCCATACCACCCAGCATACTCAATCATCACTAACATTGACTTTGACCATCCTGATTACTTTACAAGTATCGATGATGTGTTCTCTGCCTTTGATGACTATGCTAAGCAAGTGCAAAAAGGACTCTTCGTTTACGGTGAGGATCCACACCTTCGTAAGATTACAGCCAATGCGCCAATCTATTACTACGGTTTCGAAGAAAATGATGATTTTATGGCAACAGACATTGTTCGTACAACGACAGGGTCTAATTTCAAGGTAAAACACGATGGACAAATTCTTGGAGAATTCCATGTGCCAGCCTATGGTCGTCACAATATCTTGAATGCAACTGCGGTTATTGGGACCCTCTATGTAGCTGGTTTCGACATGGATTTGGTTGCAGAACACCTTAAAACTTTCTCAGGTGTTAAACGTCGTTTCACAGAAAAAATTATCAGTGGTACTGTCGTCATCGATGACTTTGCTCACCATCCAACTGAAATTATTGCAACGCTTGATGCAGCACGCCAAAAGTACCCATCTAAAGAGATTGTTGCTATTTTCCAACCACATACCTTCACACGTACTATTGCTCTTCTTGATGAATTTGCTGAAGCTTTGAACGAAGCAGATGCTGTTTATTTGGCGCAAATTTATGGTTCAGCGCGTGAAGTTGACCATGGTGATGTTAAGGTTGAAGATCTTGCTGCTAAGATCAATAAACCGGCCAAAGTGGTTACAGTTGAAAACGTCTCACCTCTCCTTGACCATGACAATGCTGTTTATGTCTTTATGGGAGCTGGGGACATCCAACTTTACGAACGCTCGTTTGAAGAGCTCCTAGCAAGCTTGCAAACACACATGTAATATATTAAGGGCTGTAGCGATTTCGCTCAGCTCTTTCTCTTAATAGAAAGGAATTTAGTATGCTTATTCGACATGCCCGAGAGGATGATTGGGCTGATGTTGTCCGTATCGAACAAGATAATTTTTCACCTGAAGAGGCTGCAACTCCAGAGGCTATTGCGGAGCGTTTAAAGACGATTTGTGATACCTTTCTAATTGCTGAAATTGATGGCGTTGTAGCTGGCTACATTGAAGGGCCTGTGATTGCGGAACGTTATCTTACAGATGACTTGTTCCATAAGGTGGTTCCTAATGCTAGTCAAGGAGGCTTTATTGCAGTTACTAGTTTGTCTATCTCCAAAGATTTTAAAGGGCAAGGGATTGGTACAGCCTTGATTGCAGCGCTTAAGGATCTAGCTATCGCCCAAAAACGCCAAGGTATTAGTTTGACTTGCCATGATTACCTGATTGCCTATTATGAGATGAATGGCTTCACTGATGAAGGAGAATCAGAATCAAATCATGGCGGTAGCACTTGGTATAATATGGTTTGGGAGAATCCAGAAACCCATTGAATTCAGTGTTACGTTACTGTGACAAAGGACCAATTGATTTGCATTAACTGACTTTTTAAGATATAATGGCGTTTGTTACTATAGAGGAGGTATGCCTTGACGGACAAGTTTAATGAACACTCGGAATCTGCTGAAGATAGCCTAAGCTTTAAAGATCAGATTCTTCGAGATTTACAAGAAGCAACACGGCTCCGTTCTCTTCGCGAGGAGGAGCATAATAAAAGTGCAACTATGCCCGAGACACCACGTTCAACGTCAGCTGAGAGCGCTACAACACATAGTACCTCAGCGTCCAATAAAGTAAGTAACCAAGATTTTAGTTCACATTCTGTTTCTCATAGTGCTTTCGCTAAATCTATGACTTCTGAGACAGCTCAAGATTCTCAACAAGATAGTGTTGGCTTGTTTTCTGTTTCTCAAGCTGAGTCTTTAGTGTCTGATGCTCATTCAAATGTAGCGTCTATTTCTAAAGAACCTATCGAGGAGGAGAAAAAGGTAAATATACCTCAGGAGACTGAAACGTCGAAACGCCGTTTTAAACGTCCAGTTTGGGAAACTAGCCTTAACGAAGCATCTGAAGAGGAGTATATTCCTGCAGATGTTGCCAAGGAGCTCATTGAAGCTAAGTCTAACGAAGCTATTTATACAGACCCTAAAGAATTGGAGGCCAAATTGACCTCAGAACGTCAAAAAGAAGCATTCTTGCAGGAACATCATGCAACAAGTGACCAAGCGTCGCAAGAAAAGGTTCAATCAGAGATAGTGGCTGATGGTAATGAGGATGATGAGAGTATTTCTCTAGAACCCTCTGGAAAACCTAAGAAAAAGAAAGGTAAGAAAGTGAAGAAGAAAAAGTCTTCGCCAAAAGATGTTAAACAGGCTGACATTGTCGACGAAGAGCCGATTTCACGTTCTAACCGAAATCACAAACGCAATAAAAATAACCGCCGTGCTGGGAAAATTGCAAGAAATATTATTATCTTCTTGCTTCTTATCTTGTCAGTAGCGACATTCTTTGGTTATCGTTATGTTAGTGATGCTGTTGGCGCAAAAGATGTTAATTCAACTAAGTTTGTTAGTGTTGAAATTCCCGAAAATTCAGGTAGCAGTTATATTGGCCAACTCTTGGAATCAGCTGGTGTTATTAAGTCTGGTAAGGTCTTTAATTACTATACCAAGTTTAAGAACATCTCAAATCTGAAAAGTGGTTATTACAACCTTCAGGCTAGCATGACCATGGATGAAATTATTGAGGCACTTCAGAAAAAAGGAAGTGATAAACCTCAGGAGCCATCTCTTGGTACGGTCTTAGTCAAAGAAGGATATACCATTGATCAAATTTCCAAGGCAGTTGAAGTTAATTCTTCAGCTAAAAAAGGCAAAAAATCATCAACTGGACTTAAGGCGAAAGATTTCTTGAAATTGATGAAGGATGATGCTTTCATTACTAAGATGAAAGCGAAGTATCCAACCTTGTTGGCAAACCTTCCGAATTCTACGGATGCTAAGTATGTCCTAGAGGGTTATCTGTTCCCAGCGACTTATAACATTCATGATGATACGACGGTGGAGTCTTTGGCAGAGGAAATGTTGTCAACGATGGACACCTACCTATCACCTTACTATGCGACGATTTCATCTAGTGGACACAATGTTAATGAGATTTTGACCCTAGCTTCTCTTGTTGAAAAAGAAGGAGCTACAGATGACGACCGTAAAAATATTGCTAGCGTCTTCTATAATCGTCTAAACTCAGACATGGCTCTACAAAGTAATATCGCAGTTCTTTATGCTCTTGGAAAACTTGGTCAGGAAACGACCTTGAAAGAAGATGCAACTATTGACACAAACATTGACTCCCCTTATAATGATTATGTTCATAAGGGGTTGATGCCAGGTCCTGTGGATAGTCCTAGTCTGTCTGCGATTGAAGCGGTTATCAATCCATCATCTACCAAGTACATGTACTTTGTGGCAGATGTAACCACTGGTAATGTCTATTTTGCTGAAAGCTATGAAGAGCATCAGCATAACGTTGAAACTTACATTAACAGCAAACTAAAAGATAAATAGTCTGATTGGCTCATTAAAACCAAGCAAACGAATAGTGATTTTGATGATGCAGCCAACGGCTCAAAAAATAGAAAAGAGAAAAAAATGGCAGAAAAAACATATGTAATGACACAAGCAGAGAAAGAACAACTTGAAGCGGAATTGGAGGAGTACAAACTCGTCCGTCGTCCAGAAGTTGTAGAACGTATTAAGATTGCACGTTCTTATGGTGACCTTTCAGAAAACTCTGAGTATGAAGCAGCCAAAGACGAGCAAGCCTTTGTTGAAGGACAAATTCAGATTCTTGAAACAAAAATTCGTTATGCAGAAATCGTTGATAGTGATGCTGTTGCTAATGACGAGGTTGCAATTGGTAAAACTGTTGTTGTTCAAGAAGTTGGTACAAACGACAAAGATACTTATCATATCGTTGGGGCAGCCGGTGCTGACATCTTCTCAGGTAAGATTTCAAATGAAAGCCCAATTGCTCAAGCTTTGATTGGTAAGAAAGTTGGCGACAAAGTCGCTATCGAATCACCAGCAGGTAGCTACTCTGTAGAAATCCTTAGTGTAGAAAAAACAGCCTAAGTGACTGTTGGCGTTAAAGTGTCTAATATTTGAAACTAGTGGGAGTGAGACAAAGCAGTTGTTCTGTCTCACTCCCTTTTTGGTTGCCGGCGCTAGTAGGAGTTAGGCTAGTCTGAATTAATCTATAAGAAAAGCACTCTTGGCATTTGCCAAGAGTGCTTTGTAGCTTATTTACGATTTTGCTTACCGGCGTTACGATTTTTCTTTGGTTTACTTGCAATTGCTTGAGTATTTTTTGGTGTCACATCTTTACGCTTGATTGGTGTTGTACGAGGTGCTTTTGGAGGGTTCTTTTTGAACTCTTCAGCAACTTTTTCTTTCAAGCGAGGTTTGATGATGTAGTTGGTAATCAACTGTTGGATAATAGAGAAGATACCACCAACGAACCAGTAGAGGATTACGGCTGCAGGTGAGCTAATACCAAAGAAAATCATCATGATTGGCATACTGTACATCGTCGCTGCCATTTGTTTACGTTGCTCCTCAGGAACTTGTTGAATAGACAACCAAGATTGGAAGTAGTAAAGAGCTGCGATGATGATAATCAATGGGAAGTCACGGTGACCAAGGTTAAACCAGAGGAAGTTATCTTGGAGTACACCAGGAGTGTAACGTGCTGCGTAGTAGAGTGCTGAGAAGAACGGGAACTGAATCAATAGAGGAAGACAGCCGACACCACCCATCAAGCTTAGACCGTTTTCACGCTGAGCTTGCATGAGTTCAGACTGGGCAGCCATTTTTTCTTCTTGAGTTTCGGCGTTACGCAAACGTTCGTTGATTGGTTCCAAGATAGGCGCAAGGTACTCACGTTTTGCTGATTGGTAGGCTGCGCTACGAGATTGGTGAAGACCAAGTGGCAAGATAATCAAACGAACAATGATGGTAACAAAGATAATACCAAGACCAAAGCCGAGACCAAGATTATCTGCGAAGTAGGTGATGACGTGGCTCATAGGGCGACCAAGGAGGTTCCAGACCCAACCAGTAGGATTACCAGACTTATCAAGGCTCACACATCCTGATAGGAAGAGTAGCATGCTGGCAGCAAGCCCCATCAGGGCTAGACGTTTTTGATTTTTATTCACAATATCATTCCTTTTGTTTTTTAGTTATACTTGTCTATTTTACCTTTTTTTAAGAAAGAGAACAAGCTAAAAACGGTGGCTTCCTCTTAATTAGCCATCCGAAAATCGCTGTAATTTGAGAAGTTTGCCATGGTCACATCGACATAGGTTACTTTAGACCATTTTGAAGGTCCCTTTCGAACTTCTTGAATAAATTTAGCTAACTTAGCAGGATTGTCTGACTGAGCTAGGATTTCAACAGTTCCGTCGTCATTATTCCAAACCCGACCGTATATATCTCCAATATCTAGTGCCAGAGCATAGGTTGAATAACGAAAACCAACACCTTGGACTCTTCCTGAGACTAATAATCTTACTTTTTGCATGTTCCACGACCTCCTTTTGAAAGCTCTTTCTTTTAGTATAATCCTTGCTATAAAGTCGGTCAAGTCCAAGATTTATCAAGGAATTTCTGCTATAATGAGTGTATGGAAATCATTCAATCAAAGCAAAATGCTAGCATTAAGTCTGCTAGAAAATTATTGCAGCGCAAGCACCGTAAAACTAGTTATCTTTTAGAAGGATGGCATCTTTTTGAGGAAGCAAAGGCAAGTGGTGCCGATATTCTTCAAGTTTTCGTGCTTGAGGAAATGGCTGATCGTGTGGCTAATATGGCTAAGGTTAAGTTGGTTAGTCCGGAGGTGCTCAAGGAGCTCTGTGAAACTCAGACACCTCAAGGGATTGTGGTAGAAGTTGCTAAACAATCTCAAGCCTTGCCAAATTCTCTCTCAGGGAAGTATCTTCTCTTGGAGGATGTTCAGGACCCTGGTAATGTAGGAACAATGATTCGAACAGCAGATGCCGCAGGTTATGACGGAGTCTTTTTGTCGGATAAATCAGCTGATATTTATAATCAGAAGACCTTGCGTTCTATGCAGGGAAGTCATTTCCACCTTCCAATCTATCGTGGAGCAATTCTTGACATGGTTGAGGCTTGCAGAAAACAAGGTATACCCGTCTTAGCAACGACTCTTTCCGATGTTTCCGTTGACTATAAAGCAGTTAAGACAGATGGCAATTTTGCCCTAGTGATGGGAAATGAGGGTCAGGGAATTAGTCAGGACATGGCTGAGTCTGCTGATCAACTCGTACATATTAGCATGCCAGGTCAGGCGGAGAGTCTGAATGTTGCTGTTGCAGCAGGAATTCTCATGTTTAGTCTCTAGGTCTCAAGGATGATTTTAGGAGAAAACAACTGACTTTTAAAGTAATTTTAAGTACTAGTGGTATAATGAAGAAGCATTAGAAACATTAATGAGGTATTATTATGAAACGACCAGAAGATGATAAAGAATTCATGGAAGTTGTGGGACATTTGATTTCTCATCCACGTTTTCAAAAATTGGATGGGATTGTACAACACCATCATTCGACACGTTTAGAACACTCGGTTAATGTTAGTTACACCAGCTATAAAATTGCTAAAAAATTTGGCTGGGATGCCAAGAGCACAGCTCGAGGTGGTCTCTTACATGACTTTTTCTATTATGATTGGCGAGTGACTAAATTTAACAAGAGTCATGCTTGGGTACACCCACGTATTGCTGTTCGTAATGCCAGAAAGCTTGTTAATCTGAACAAAAAAGAAGAGGATATTATCCTCAAGCATATGTGGGGAGCAACGATTGCGCCGCCGAAGTATAAGGAATCTTATATTGTTACTATGGTGGATAAGTATTGGGCGGTTAAAGAAGCAGCGACACCCTTACGAAACCGAATAAAAAATCGTAAGTTTTTCCGTCGCAAGACTCTACAAAGCCACCACCAATAATTCATTATTTTTAGGAGATAACTATGGAATCAAATGCAATTTATACGACTAGTGATGCGGGCTTGAACCGCTTTTTCGGAAAGATTTATGGTCTTGTCGGTATGGGAGTGGGGCTTTCAGCAGTCATCTCTTATCTGATGCTCTTTCCTCTTTCGCATCTTTTTGTCAATATTCTCATGAATTATTCTTGGGTTTACATGGCGGCACTCTTTTTAGAGTTTGGTTTGGTCTTTTTGGCTAGCGGTGCTGCAAGAAGGAATACACCTGCGGCTCTACCTTTATTTTTGGTTTATTCTGCTCTGAATGGATTTACACTCAGCTTTATCATCGTACAATATACGCAAGCCATTGTTTTCCAAGCTTTCCTTAGTACTGCCATTGTTTTCTTTATCATGGCACTTATCGGAGTTACCATTAAGCGAGATCTATCAGGCATGGCCAAGTTCCTTATGGCAGCCTTGATTGGGATTATTGTGGCTAGCTTGATTAATATTTTCTTTGCAAGTAGCATGATGAGTTTTGTGATTAGTATTGTATCAATTCTTATTTTCTCAGGTTTAATTGCCTACGATAACCAGATGATTAAGAAGGTTTATTATGGTACCAATGGTCAGGTCACAGATGGATGGGCAGTTTCTATGGCACTTAGTCTTTACTTGGATTTCATTAACTTATTCTTGAATATCTTGCGACTCTTTGCTAGACGTAATTAGTAAAAAAAATCAGCCAGATGGCTGATTTTTTTAATGTCTAATAGTTTTTTGTGAGTGTTCCTTGCTGACCTGTGTAAGCGTAGAAGAGTGGATAGTAATCCCATTTTCCGACATAGCTATCTTTATCTGGGAAAGCCCACTTGTCGTCTTTTTTGGTAAGCTCGACTGAGTAATTATCAAAGATATTTGTTCCTTCAGTCTTTGGTGCTGATGGGTTTACTTCTTTGATTGAATTCGGTAGGTAAGTTTCCATGTAGAATTGTCTTGTCAGTTGGTCGACATTTCCAGCGTTAGCACCATTGCTTTGTAGGTAGTTTTTAAGTTCGTCTGTGAGATTTGGGTGATTAGCACCATAGGCATCGTCTGCAGCTTTCATACTGATAGTTGACATGCTGACATTGAATTCTGCCTTATCTTTAGCGACGATAATGTTGTCAACAGTGTAGCTACCACGTTCACGGTTAGCAGTTTGAACCCAACCAAAAACTTTTGGAACTTCATCACCGGTTGGTTTGATGTTATCAGTTGCATCATAGCTGTATTGAAGGCTATCTGAGAAATATTGGTTAAGTTCGCCCTTAGCTTTGTCCAAGTCGTTAGAAACAAATTTGCTGTAGTCTTTGCTTTCGCCACCTAGAAGAACTGCGTTGAAATAGGCATCAACAGCCTTTTTAACATTGGTAGTTGTTTTACCATCGAAATCTTTTAGGTTAGTAGAAACAGTTTGTCCTTCTGTCTTCTCATCCTTTGATTCAAAATAGAGTTTATAGCTTTCGTCGTTGTTAACTTCGAAAAAGAGTGAGACAGTTTTGTAGTCGTCAGCTTCAAGCTTTCCAAAGTCATCTGTAGCATCCTCTACGTTCTTATTTTTGTTGAAGAGAGTAGGGAGGTCACCCTTGTCGATCTTGCTTGCTGTGACTTTTTTACCATATTTATCTTTGAGGTAGAATTGTTTAGCAGATGTTTTGAGCTCATTTTCCATATCTTCCGAAGTATTCTCGAGTTTGAATGAGACTTCGACTAGGGTTTGGTCATCCTTGAGCTTGAGGTCGCTTCCTGACATATAGACAATATCGTTAACAGAAAGCTTGGCATCAAGTTTTGGCTTGGCACATGCTGAGAGCGTTAAGATGGCTGCTAGAGCAAGAGCCCCAGAGTAAAGATATTTTTTCATAAATAATCCCCCGTTATTTTATTTAGGTTATAGGTCTATTGTATCATGAAATATGCCTTGAGATTATTAGAAAATTGGGTTTCAAGCCTTTTCTTATGCTATAATAGGATTACTATTGTAAAAAAATGGAGAATAAAATGACAAAAACACCTTTTATTGCAGCTGATAAACTTGAACAAATCACTGCAGAATTTCCGACACCTTTCCATCTTTACGATGAAAAAGGTATTCGTGAAACAGCACGTGCAGTTAATGCAGCTTTTTCGTGGAATCCAGGTTTTAAAGAATTCTTTGCTGTAAAGGCCACACCTAATCCAGCAATCCTCAAAATTTTGAAAGAAGAAGGGTGTGGTGTCGATTGTGCGACCGATACAGAGCTTGTCATGAGTAAGAAAATTGGTTTTGATAGTAGCGCGATTAGCTTTACATCTAATGATACACGTGCAGAAGAGTTTGTTTACGCGCGTGATATTAATGCGACAATTAACCTTGATGCTTACGAAGATATCTTTTTCTTGGAAGAGGCTGCAGGGCTTCCTGAAACCCTTTCTTTGCGCTTTAACCCAGGAGGTGTCTTCTCTCTTGGTACTGATATCATGGATCACCCTGAAGAATCAAAATTTGGGATGACTAAGGAACAACTCTTCAAAGGTTATGCCTACCTTAAAGAAAAAGGAGTGAAATCATTCGGTTTGCATGCTTTCCTAGCGTCAAATACAGTAACGAATGAGTATTACCCAACCTTGGCTGCTCAACTCTTTGAATTGGCGGTAGAAATCAAGAATGAACTTGGAGTTAGTCTTGACTTTATCAATTTATCAGGTGGTGTTGGGGTAGACTACACACCGGCTAATAAGCAAAATGACATTGCTGTTATCGGTGAAGGGGTTCATGCTAAATTTGATGAGATCCTTGTTCCGAATGATCTTGGACATATCAGTATTTACACTGAACTTGGACGTTTCATGACAGCACCTCATGGCCTTGTTGTTACTAAGGTTCTTCATATTAAGGACACTTATCGTCGTTACGTTGGTGTAGATGCTTCTGCGGTTAACTTGCTTCGTCCAGCTATGTACGATGCCTACCACCACATCACGAATATGACTAATCCAGATGGTGACATTCAAGTAGTTGATGTGACAGGTTCTCTTTGTGAAAATAATGATAAGTTTGCTAAGAACCGTGAATTGCCAGAAGCTCGTATTGGAGATACCTTGGTTATCCACGACACAGGTGCACATGGTTTCTCAATGGGCTACAACTATAATGGACGTCTTCGTTCTGCAGAAATTCTCTACCAAGAAGATGGAACGGCTCGTATGATCCGCCGTGCAGAGACGATGAATGATTACTTTGCTACTCTTGATGGTTTTGATTTTGACATTTAACAAAAAATAAGCTAGGCCTTAAAGGCCCTAGCTTATTTTACTTTAATGATTACAGCTTCAAGAATGATATCGGCTAACTCCTCAGGGGATTCGACACAGCCTTCTTTGAGCCAGAGTGTTAAAATGGTAACAATAGTGCTAACATAAATTTCCAATGAATATTTGGCAGGAATATGATAGCTTTGTTCCATGAGCTCTGTAACATTTTCGATATCAGAGTTAAGGATGGTCTCGATAATGAATTCACGAATCATCTCATTGATGTTTGGAATGTGTGTCATTAAGGTGAGACAGAGTCTTTGATTTTCCTTAAGATATCCTAGCATTTCAGTAACAACACCCTCTTGGTAGGTCATGTCTTCCTGAAGAATACTTGAAACTTTATCTAAAATCTTTGAGAAGGTTGTTTCAACCAAATCTTCTTTATTTGAATAGTAGTAGTAGAAAGTTGGTCTGCTGAGATTTGCCTTCTTGATGATGTCTGTGATGCTGATTTGTTCGAGTGAACTCTCTTCTAAGAGTTCAATAAATGCGTTGACAATTTTTCGTTCGGAAATAGTTGCTTCCTTGAGCATAAATAAACCCCTTTATATAAACATAATAATAATTCCACAACTTATATAATAACCTATTTTTTTTCTAGAAATCTTACAAGTCCTTTACAGTTGTAAGTGAAAAATACTGAAACTCTCATTTTATCGATATTTTAAACGAAAAAACTTTTTTTCTATACGTTTTTAAGAACCAACGTCTTATTTGTCAGTAGGGTCCATTTTTGCTATAATATAAGGTAAATCAACGTTATAGGAGAATTAAATTTATGAACACCGTCCTTTGGATTATTCTTGTTTTTGTAGCCCTTTTGGGTGGTTTTTATGGAGGTGCATACTTTGCCCGCAAACAAATGGAGAAAGAATTGGCTGAAAATCCTCGTTTGAATGTGGACGCTGTTCGTACCATGATGTCGGCTGCGGGTCAAAAGCCAAATGAAGCAAAAGTGCGTCAAACATATAACCAAATTATCAAACAACAAAAACAAGCACTTGCAGATAGCAAGAAAAAGAAAAAATAATGGTGGGGAGCTGGGACGTGAATCTCAGCTTTTTACATGTAACCTAGGGGATAAGGAGGCAAGATGGATAATCGACCTATAGGATTTTTAGATTCTGGTGTCGGAGGACTGACGGTGGTACGTGAGCTTAAACGTCAGTTGCCTCACGAGTCTATTGTTTATATTGGTGACTCTGCTAGGGCGCCATATGGTCCTAGACCAGCAGAACAAATCAGAGAGTATACCTGGCAGTTGGTTAAATTTCTTCTGACCAAAGATGTAAAAATGATTGTTATTGCTTGTAATACGGCAACAGCAGTAGTTTGGGAGGAAATCAAAGGAGCCTTGGATATCCCAGTGCTAGGTGTGGTTTTGCCTGGTTCTAGTGCTGCCATTAAGTCTAGTCAATCGGGGCATATTGGCGTCATTGGGACTCCTATGACGATTTCCTCTAACATCTATGAACAAAAAATTAAGCATCTGGCACCACAAATGAATGTCTTGAGTTTATCTTGTCCTCGCTTTGCCCCTATTGTTGAATCCAATGAAATTAACTCAAGTGTGGCTAAAAAGATTGTTTATGAGAGCATGGCACCTTTAGTCGGTAAGGTAGATACCTTGGTTTTAGGTTGCACCCATTACCCACTTCTACGTCCTATCATCCAGAATGTTATGGGGCCAAGTGTCAAGCTAATTGATAGCGGAGCTGAAACAGTTCGTGATGTTTCAGTTTTGCTCAATTATTTTGAAATTAATCGTAGCCGTGAAGTCGAAGACAAGACGGAAGAATATTACACCACAGCTAGTGTGCTTGGTTTTAAAGAAATCGCAGAACAATGGCTGGGTGAAGAAGTTGCTGTCCAACATGTCGATTTGGACAAGGAGTTAGAAAATGACTAAATCAATTTTAGAATATAAAGACGAACAAGACTGGTATTTGGCTAGTTTTGGAAGCTACAATCACTTGACTTGTTTTGGTGGTGATGAGGCCTATGAACAATTTGTTGACCTTTTCCAAGCCTTGACTAACGTTTTGGCTGTTAGTGGTTTCCAGTTACATATTGCTAAACATTCTTCAGACCTTCGCTTGGTATCCTTTATTCTGGATTGCTTGAAAGAGGAAACCGGTCGTGACTTAGCTGTTACGCAACATCAAGGGGCCTTGGTAGTTAGTGAAGGAGATAAGCTTGTCTATGTTCATGTGCCTAGAGAAGGTGTCACCTTGAGTGATTTCTTTGGTTCTGATAACAAATCAGATTTTGGTGATGTCCTATTGATTGCGACACGCAATGAAGGAAAAACCAAGGAATTTCGTAAACTATTTGGAAAACTAGGCATTAAGGTAGAGAATCTTAATGATTATCCAGACCTTCCTGAAGTTGCTGAAACAGGTATGACCTTTGAGGAAAATGCACGCTTGAAGGCGGAAACCATTTCAGAATTAACTGGTAAAATGGTCCTCTCAGATGACTCTGGTTTGCAGGTAGATGTTCTTGGAGGTTTACCAGGTGTTTGGTCTGCACGCTTTGCAGACCCTGATGCCACAGATGCTGAAAATAATGCTAAATTATTGCATGAGCTCGCTATGGTGCTTGATGATAGCAAACGTACGGCGAACTTCCATACAACCCTAGTTGTTGCAGCACCTGGACGTGATAGTTTGGTTGTTGATGCCGACTGGAAGGGTTATATTGGCCGAGAACCTAAAGGTGACAATGGTTTTGGTTATGATCCTCTCTTTTTAGTTGGTAATACGGGTAAAACAGCAGCAGAGCTTTCTGCAGAAGAGAAAAATGAACAATCTCACCGTGGACAAGCTGTTAAGAAACTTATGGAGGTCTTCCCAGCATGGCAGAACAAACAATAATCGTAATGAGCGACTCCCATGGGGATCGTGATATTGTAGCAGATATAAAAAATCGTTATCAAGGAAAGGTGGATGCCATTTTCCACAACGGAGATTCGGAGTTAGAATCAAGTGATCCTATTTGGAAAGGTATCTATGTAGTTCGAGGAAACTGTGATTATGATTCAGGTTATCCAGAACGTTTGGTCGTTAAACTTGGAGATGTGATTATTGCACAAGCACATGGTCATCTCTATGGCATTAATTTTACCTGGGACAAGTTAGATCTTTGGGCGCAACAAGAGGCCGCTGATATTTGTCTTTATGGCCACTTGCATGCGGCAACAGCTTGGCGAAATGGTAAGACAGTGTTTATCAATCCAGGCTCTGTTTTACAGCCACGTGGGCCTATCCATGAGAAACTTTATGCAAAGGTGATTATAAACGATGCAAAAATTCGTGTGGAATATTACACACGTGACCATGAACTTTATTCAGAACTTACACAGGAATTTGAACGATGATTGCTAAAGAATTTGAAGATTTTTTGTTGGCTCGTTTAGATAATTATTTAATTCCATCAGATCAGGTTGCTATTTTTATTGATAGTCATAACGCTAATCATGTGGTTTTGCTTTTGACGAGTAACGGTTATTCGCGCGTTCCCGTTTTGACTAAGGATAAGCATTATCTTGGGACCATATCTTTGACAGATATTAAGCGTTATCAAGATGAACATAACTTGCAAGAGTGGGAGATGGTTAACCGTGATATCGGGCCGATGACATCAGATGTCGTGGAAACAGTGGAAGATAATGCTAATCTAAACGAGGTAATGCATAAACTAGTTGATAATCCTTTCCTTCCTGTGGTTGATAGCCAAGGTATTTTCAAAGGAATTATCACACGAAAATCGATTCTAAAGGCGGTTAATAGCCTCTTACATGACTTTACACATGACTATATCATCATTCCAAAAACAACTGACAACTCAGATCACTGATTTTCTGGCGACTAAGGTCATTTCAGAGAGCTCAAAGCAAGCTTATACTTATGATCTTAAGCAGTTTACAACTTTGATTTCAGGACAAATTGATCAAACCACTTTAAAGCTCTATGAAAACCAACTCAAGGAATGGAAGCCATCCGTACAAAAACGTAAGCGCTCTGCGGTCAATCAATTTTTACTATATCTCTATCAAAAGGGTGAATTAGCGAAATTTTTCAAACTATCAGAGATGGTAACGCCACCTTCTCAGGAGGATAAGTTGCAGATACTGGATCTTTCGTCGCTTTACGAGGGACGTGAAGGGGCTGGGAAACTGGCCTGTCTGCTGATTCTAGAGTTGGGGCTCTTGCCTTCAGAGATTTTGGAGTTGGACTGGTCCGATATCGACTTGGATTTTGGTGTTGTAACTGTGGCCAAGGGAACGACTAAGCGTGTTCTTAGACTTGAAGCAGATTTGAAACAGTATTTGTTGGCCATTAAAGATGTGAACAGTCAGGGATTGCTTTTGGGTAAGGTCTATACTCGACAATGGCTGTATAAGCAAATCCAGACTTATGTTAGTGACTGTGGCTTATCGAATGTGACTGCTCAAGTCTTGCGTCAGCAATTTATTCTTAGACAAATTGAAAAGGGAACGGGCGCCTTTGAACTTGCTCGTTTACTGGGACTAAAAAGTCCAGTGACCTTGGAGAAATACTATAAAATCTAATGGATATTAAGTTAAAAGATTTTGAGGGACCACTGGATTTGTTGCTCCATCTGGTTTCTAAGTATGAGGTAGATATTTACGATGTCCCCATTGTTGAGGTTATTGAGCAATACTTGGCTTATTTGGCAACCTTGCAAGCCATGAAGCTTGAAGTTGCTGGGGAATATATGCTTATGGCTAGTCAGCTCATGCTGATTAAGAGTCGTAAGCTTCTGCCGACAGTGGTGGAAGCTGAGCCAGAAGCAGATGATCCAGAACTAGAGCTCTTGAGTCAGTTGGAAGAATATGCACGCTTCAAAGCAGCTAGTCAAGAGTTGGCTAAGCAGCATGAAGTGCGAGCTCAGTATTTTTCAAAACCAAAAGTTGAATTAGTTTATGAAGATGTGACGCTGAATCAGGATAAGACCATTCAAGACATTTTCTTGGCTTTTTCAAAAATCATGACTGAAAAGCAAGAAGAAATTCGTCGAAATCACACGACCATTGCGCGTGACGATTATAAAATTGAAGACATGATGCTGATTATTGAGGAAGCATTTGGCTCAAAAAATGAGCTATATCTGGATGAACTTTTCACAGATGCTAAAGATATGAATCAAGTAATCACCCTCTTTTTGGCAACTCTTGAATTGATTAAGGTCCATCGCATATCAGTACAACAGGAAATAATTTTTGGGACAATCACACTAAGAAAGGAATGGACGAATGAGTAGTCACTTAGCACGATTAGAAGCTTTACTTTTTGTGGCTGGTGAAGATGGTCTTAGTCTACGTACCATGGCACAGCTTTTGGAAATGCCAGTGACGGGTCTGACTCAGTCTTTGGAGAAATTGCAAGCTAAGTACGAGACAGATGAGGATTCAGCTCTGTGTTTATTGGAATCATCAAATACCTATAAGTTAGTGACTAAACCAGATTTTGCAAGTCTCCTTCGTGACTATTCTAAAACGCCTATTAACCAGAGTTTATCACGAGCGAGTCTTGAGGTCCTCTCTATAGTTGCGTATAAACAGCCCATTACTCGAGCTGAAGTCGATGACATTAGAGGTGTTAATTCTAGTGGTGCTATTGCTAAACTTCAGGCCTTCGATCTTATTCAAGAGGCTGGTAAAAAGGATGCTGTCGGTCGTCCTAACCTATATGCGACTACTGATTATTTCCTTGACTATATGGGCATTAACCGTTTAGACGAGCTTGTGGCGATTGATCAACTAGAACTTGAAGAGCAAGAAACGAGTCTCTTTAGGGAAGATGCTTCAGAGGAGCTTTAGGACTTGGACAATTAAGAGTAAACCTTGTTGAAACTAATCATTAAAAATAAAGAAACATAGCAGAGATGCTAGGTAGAAAGGATACAGCTTAAGCTGTAGAAAAAGAATGCGAATTAATAAATATATTGCCCACGCTGGTGTGGCCAGCCGTCGTAAGGCTGAGGAACTAATTAAAGAGGGTCGTGTGACCCTAAATGGTAAGACCGTTACGGAATTGGCAACAATTGTCAAAAATGGTGATATTGTAGAGGTAAATGGTAGCCCAATTTATAATGAAGAGAAGGTCTATTATCTTCTTAATAAACCACGAGGGGTTATTTCTTCGGTATCTGATGAGAAAAATCGTAAGACGGTGATTGACCTCATGCCCCACGTTAAGGAACGTATCTATCCTGTTGGTCGTCTTGACTGGGATACGACGGGGCTTCTTATTTTGACTAATGATGGTGACTTTACCGATAAGATGATTCACCCACGTAATGAGATTGACAAGGTTTATTTGGCGCGTGTCAAAGGTATTGCGACCAAGGAGAACCTTCGTCCTTTGACTCGTGGTGTGGTCATTGATGGTAAGAAAACAAAACCAGCACGTTACAATATTATCAAAGTAGACCATGAAAAGAACCGTTCAGTTGTTGAATTGACAATTCATGAAGGGCGTAACCACCAGGTTAAGAAAATGTTTGAATCGGTGGGCTTGCTTGTTGATAAGTTGTCACGTACGCGTTTTGGTACCCTTGATTTAACAGGGCTTCGCCCAGGTGAATCACGCCGTCTGAATAAGAAAGAAATCAGTCAGCTTCATAACGCTGCTGTCAATAAGGTTAAATAATGAAAAGATTTCTGATTGCCTTAGTAAGGGCTTATCAGAGATGGATTTCTCCCCTATTTCCACCCTCTTGCCGTTTTCGTCCAACTTGTTCGGTTTATATGATCCAAGCCATAGAAATGCACGGTTTAAAGGGAGTTCTTATGGGAGTTGCCCGTATTTTAAGATGTCACCCTTTATCAGAGACTGGCGATGATCCGGTGCCAGATTATTTTAGTCTAAAACGTAATAAAACTCCTTTGGATAAATGAATCCAAAGGAGTTTTTCTATG
>NZ_JAPVYF010000033.1:0-19647 GCF_041431705.1 Streptococcus sp. 27098_8_74 | reverse complement strand
TGCGAACGTAGTTCAGTGGTAGAACATCACCTTGCCAAGGTGGGGGTCGCGGGTTCGAATCCCGTCGTTCGCTTGAGGAGCCGGGGTGGCGGAACTGGCAGACGCACAGGACTTAAAATCCTGCGAAAGGAAACTTTCGTACCGGTTCGATCCCGGTCCTCGGCATAATAAAATAATGAGCACCCTTAGCTCAACTGGATAGAGTACCTGACTACGAATCAGGCGGTTAGAGGTTCGACTCCTCTAGGGTGCATTTTATCGGGAAGTAGCTCAGCTTGGTAGAGCACTTGGTTTGGGACCAAGGGGTCGCAGGTTCGAATCCTGTCTTCCCGATTTATGGCGGTGTAGCTCAGCTGGCTAGAGCGTCCGGTTCATACCCGGGAGGTCGGGGGTTCGATCCCCTTCGCCGCTATGTATATGGATTTCTTGGACCTTTAGCTCAACTGGTTAGAGCACTCGGCTCATAACCGAGCGGTCGTAGGTTCGAGTCCTACAAGGTCCATATATTAATTATAATATTTGGAGGATTACCCAAGTCCGGCTGAAGGGAACGGTCTTGAAAACCGTCAGGCGTGTAAAAGCGTGCGTGGGTTCGAATCCCACATCCTCCTTATAATTAACGCGGGATGGAGCAGCTAGGTAGCTCGTCGGGCTCATAACCCGAAGGTCGTAGGTTCAAATCCTGCTCCCGCAATATGGCTCGGTAGCTCAGTTGGTAGAGCAATGGATTGAAGCTCCATGTGTCGGCGGTTCGATTCCGTCTCGCGCCATTTTGTTAAGCGGGTGTAGTTTAGTGGTAAAACTACAGCCTTCCAAGCTGTTGTCGCGAGTTCGATTCTCGTCACCCGCTTTTTTTGGATATTATAGCCAAGCATTTGCTTGGGCGCGTAGCTCAGATGGTTAGAGCGCACGCCTGATAAGCGTGAGGTCGGTGGTTCGATTCCACTCGTGCCCATATTGGAGAATTACTCAAGAGGCTGAAGAGGACGGTTTGCTAAATCGTTAGGTCGGGTAACTGGCGCGGGGGTTCGAATCCCCCATTCTCCGTAGTATTATGACGAATTATCTTTTAGATAATTCGTTTTCTTTTTTTTGAGGTGACAAAATGAAAAATAGTTTTTATCGATTTCTTCTTTATGGGTTTATTATTATTCTATTTTTTGTAATGCTTTTTTCTTTTGTCTTTACTAATAAAAAATTAACGAAGGATATCTCTTTTAATGTATCTGGTTTAGTTACAAAAGTAGACTCTGTGGTTTCTGTTCCATTTACTGCACTATCAAAATCTCACAATGTTCTTTCTGATCTTTTATCAACTTATTCTGAGAATCATGATTTAAAAAAATCTTTATCAAATTTAGAGAATCAATCGGCTATTATTTCTAACTTGCAAGAAGAGAATGATTCTTTAAGAGCATCGCTTAATCTTTCGGACAAGCTAAGTCGTGATAATGTTCTCACTGCTGAAGTTTCAATGAGACCTTCTGTGACTTGGTTAAAAGAGTTAACTATTAATGTGGGTAAGTCTAAGAATGTTAGTAAATCTATGCTAGCAACTTCTAATGGTGGAGTTATTGGCTTTGTAACTAAAGTTTATGATGATACAACAACTATTTCTTTACTTTCTAGTAGTTCTAGTGATAGTTACCTTGCATCTAGTGTTAAATCAGAGGACGATAATCAGATTTTCGGGATTATATCACGTTATGATAATAAAAAGAAGCTATTAGAGATGACACAACTTAATTCATCTTCTAACGTTAAGGTCGGCACTGAAGTAGTCACAAGTGGTCTTGATGATGTATCAGTAAAGGATGTTCCAATTGGTACTGTAGACTCTGTTATTGATTATGAAGGAAATCGTACGATTTTGGTAAAACCTTATGCTGATTTTGATAAAATTTCTTATGTTACTTTAGTTGGAGATGGTAAATAATATGAAATTGTCCAAGTATTCTATTATTCCTTTCTTACTGAGTATTGTCCCTTTTCTATGGGATGGTCATATTTCTATGATACTTAATCATTATTTATCCCCTGAATTTTTTCTATCATCTCATCTTTTTATTATTTATATTTTCATCTTAACTCTTGATTTTCCAAATAAGTATGCATTTCTTTACCTTATTTGTTTTGGATTTCTTTATGATACCTATTATTTCAAAACAGTTGGTATAGTGATTCTAACTCTGCCACTGTTATGCTATCTGTTAACTCAGCTAGGACGAATTGTTAAGAGAAATACCTATGTTGATTTTTTGTTAATGTTTTTATTCTTATTTCTCTTTGATACCATAAATTTTGGCTTTGCCTTATTCTATGGTTTCTCCAATGAGTCTGTGACGGATTTTATTATTTATCAACTAAGTCCTAGTATAGTGTTTAATCTTTTGATCTTTATCTTTATTAAACCTATTATTGAAAAATTATTTTTATATCTGTCAGTTGATAGATTTAAATAGAACTGTAATATTGGCGTAACAAAGTTTGCGTCATTTTTTGTTACAATAAGAAGGTCTTATCGAAAAGGAGTAGTATTTTATATTATGAAAAAACGTATTCTTTCAGCAGTGTTGGTAAGTGGTGTAACCTTATCAGCAGCTGCATCAGTACATGCAGAGGATTATGATTCGCAAATTGCTGCTGCAGATAATGCAATTAGTAACCTTGCTTCTCAACAAGAGACTGCACAAGCGCAAGTTGCTACAATCCAATCTCAAGTATCTACACTTAGAACACAAAAATCAGAATTGGAAACTAAAAATGCTGAACTTGAAAAAGTGTCAGCAGATTTGGAATCTGAAATTCAAGAATTATCAAGTAAAATTGTAGCTCGTCAAGATTCTTTGGCGAAACAAGCTCGTAGTGCTCAACAAAATAATACTGCGACTAGCTATATCAACTCTATCTTGAACTCTAAGTCAATCTCTGAAGCTATTACTCGTATCACAGCTATTTCAAAAGTTGTTACAGCTAATAATGACATGTTGACAAAACAAGAGTCTGATCAAAAAGAGCTTGCTGCAAAGCAAGAACAAAACCAAGCTGCTATTAATGAAATTGCAACTAATAAAGCTGAGCTTGAAACAACAGAAGCTGGTTTGACAACTCAACAAGCTGAACTAGAAGCAGCACAAGTTACTTTGGCTGCAGAATTGGCTACAGCACAAGATGAAAAAACATCACTTGTTTCTGCTAAATCAACTGCAGAAGCTGTGGCAGCTTCAACTGCAGCATCAGTTGCTCAGTCTCAAGCAATTGCAGAATCAGAGGCAGCAGCACAAGCAGTAGCATCTTCAGAAGCGGCAGCATTTGTAGCTCAATCAGAGGCGGCAGCAACTTCAGAAGCTGTAGCTCAACCTTCTGAAGCTACTGTTTCAGAAACAGCGACAGCCTCAGAAGTAGCACAAGAACCGGTTTCATCAGAAACTTCAGAAACTGAGCCAACTGTTGCAACTTCAGAAGCAACACAAGAGCCTGCTGCTCCAGCAACATCTGAAGCACAGCCAGAATCAGCTGCGTCAGAGGCACAACAAGAGCCTGCTGCTCCAGTAACATCTGAAGCACAACCAGAATCAGCTGCTCCAGCAGCTTCAGAAGCTCCTGCTAGCGAAGCACCTGCAGCAACATCTGAAGCACCAGCAAGTCAAGCACCTGCAGCTTCAGAAGCACCAGCTCCTGCTGCTGAAACACCTAAAGTATCAGCAGCATCAACTCCTAATACATATCCAGTTGGTCAATGTACTTGGGGTGCTAAATCATTAGCTTCATGGGTTGGTAATTACTGGGGTAATGCTAAAAACTGGATTGCTAGCGCACAAGCAGCTGGTCACTCAGTTGGTACGACTCCTGTAGCCGGTGCAATTGCGGTTTGGCCAAATGATGGTGGTGGTTATGGTCACGTAGCTTACGTAACATCAGCATCAGGTTCAAATTCAATTCAAGTTATGGAATCAAACTATGCTGGTAACATGTCAATCGGTAACTACCGTGGTACATTTGATCCAACATCTTCAGCTCACGGTGGTTCTGTATATTATATTTACCCATAATGAACACAAAAAAGCGATTCGAATTTTCTCGAATCCTTTTTATTTTACGGGAAAATCTCTTTACTTTGTGGAACTGATTTTAGCTGGGAAAATGTCGTAGCTAAGGTTAAATCTTTTTAGTCTTGTTAAGTTACTGTGACACCATTTATTTTGCATTGAAAATCAATCTAAAAAAAGGTAGAATGGTTTAGTAGATATTTTGGAGGAAATCATGTCTTATACGAATTTGAAGTTGTTTGCTTTATCGTCTAACCAGGAATTAGCAGCAAAAGTTGCTGATAAAATGGGTATTGAACTCGGAAAATCAAGTGTTCGTGAATTTTCAGATGGTGAGATTCAAGTTAATATTGAAGAATCTATCCGTGGTCATCACGTTTTTATTCTTCAATCTACAAGCTCCCCTGTAAATGATAACTTGATGGAAATCTTGATTATGGTTGATGCACTAAAACGTGCCAGTGCAGAAACAATCAGTGTTGTTATGCCTTATTATGGTTATGCACGTCAAGACCGTAAGGCACGTTCACGTGAACCAATCACATCTAAGTTGGTTGCTAATATGCTTGAGGTTGCTGGTGTTGATCGACTTTTGACAGTTGACCTCCATGCTTCTCAAATTCAAGGATTCTTTGATATTCCTGTAGACCATTTGATGGGTGCACCACTTATCGCAGATTACTTTGATCGTGCTGGTCTTACTGGAGATGATGTTGTTGTTGTTTCTCCAGACCATGGTGGTGTGACTCGTGCACGAAAACTTGCTCAATGTTTGAAAACACCAATTGCAATCATTGATAAGCGTCGTAGTGTTGATAAAATGAACACTTCTGAGGTTATGAATATTATTGGTAACGTTGAAGGTAAAACATGTATCTTGATTGATGATATGATTGATACTGCGGGTACAATCTGTCATGCGGCGGATGCGCTTGCTGAAGCTGGTGCAACTCATGTTTATGCTTCATGTACTCACCCTGTATTGTCAGGTCCAGCACTTGATAATATTCAAAAATCTGCTATTGAGAAGCTTGTCGTATTGGACACGATTTATCTTCCAGAAGAACGTTTGATTGATAAAATTGAACAAATTTCAATTGCTGATTTGATTTCAGAGGCAATTATTCGTATTCATGAAAAACGTCCATTGTCACCTTTGTTTGAAATGGGCCATAAATAGACTGAAGCTAGCCTAGGCTAGCTTTTTTGGTGTTTAAATGCGTTTGAGTTTTTGATATAATGTTAGGCATAATTGCAAAGAGGTGACTGTGATGGATTTAACACAACGTTTTAATAAAAATTTAGATAAGATTGAAGTTTCAATGATTCGTCAGTTTGACCAATCAATTTCAGATGTACCAGGGATCAAAAAGTTGACACTTGGTGAACCTGATTTTACAACTCCAGATCATGTAAAAGAGGCTGCTAAAGCTGCTATCGATGCTAACCAGTCGCACTATACAGGTATGGCAGGGCTTCCTGCCTTACGTCAGGCAGCTGCGGAGTTTGTTAAGGAAAAATACAATCTTACTTATAACCCAGATAATGAAATTTTGGTGACTATTGGAGCTACAGAAGCCCTTTCTGCAACTTTGACAGCGATTTTGGAGCCAGGTGATACGATTCTTTTACCTGCACCAGCCTATCCAGGATATGAGCCGATTGCAAATCTAGTTGGTGCTGAAATTGTCGAAATTGATACAACAGCTAATGATTTTGTTTTGACTCCGGAGATGTTAGAAAAGGCAATTTTGGAGCAGGGAGATAAGCTTAAGGCTGTTTTGCTTAACTACCCGACTAACCCAACAGGTGTGACTTACTCACGTCAACAGATTAAAGATTTGGCTGAAGTTCTGAAAAAATACGATATTTTTGTTGTTAGTGATGAAGTTTACTCTGAGCTAACTTATGTGGATCACCATGTATCTATTGCTGAGTATTTGCCGGAACAAACGATTTTGATTAATGGTTTGTCTAAATCTCATGCGATGACAGGGTGGCGTATTGGTTTAATTTTCGCACCTGCAGTCTTGACGGCTCAGTTGATTAAGAGTCACCAATATTTGGTAACAGCTGCAGCAACAATGGCGCAATTTGCAGCTATTGAAGCCTTGTCTGCTGGTAAGGATGATGCCCAACCAATGAAAGTTGAGTACTTGAAGCGTCGTGATTATATTCTTGAAAAAATGACTGAACTTGGTTTCAGAATTATTAAACCTGATGGTGCTTTCTACATCTTTGCTAAGATTCCAGAAGGGTATACTCAAGACTCCTTTAAGTTCTGCCAAGACTTTGCTCGTGAAAAAGCTATTGCGATTATCCCAGGGGTCGCTTTTGGGAAGTATGGCGAAGGCTTTGTTCGCTTGTCGTATGCGGCTAGCATGGATACTATTGAAACAGCTATGACTCGTTTGAAAGAGTTTATGGAAGAACATGCAGAAGCTTGAGAGTAGAGGGCTTGTCCTCTTCAATCGTAATTATCGTGAGAATGATAAACTAGTTAAAATTTTTACCGAGCAAGCTGGTAAACGGATGTTTTTTGTTAGAGGTGGTGGGGCAGGTAAATTAAGTGCTGTCATTCAACCTTTGACCATCGCTGAATTCATGATGACTGTAAATGATGAAGGTCTATCTTTCATAGAAGATTATAGCCAGGCACAATCCTTCAAGGAAATTACAAGCGATATTTTCAAGCTGTCTTATGCGACATATTTGGCTGCATTGACAGATGCTACTATTGCTGATGGTGTGACAGATGCGCAATTATTTGTATTCTTGGAGAAGACGCTTGAATTAATGGAAGAAGGCTTGGATTATGAAATCTTGACTAATATCTTTGAGATTCAGGTTTTAGACCGTTTCGGCGTACGCTTGAA
Source organism: Streptococcus sp. 27098_8_74 (assembly GCF_041431705.1). Lineage (NCBI taxonomy): Bacteria > Bacillati > Bacillota > Bacilli > Lactobacillales > Streptococcaceae > Streptococcus > Streptococcus sp. 27098_8_74. The sequence goes on along the minus strand of NZ_JAPVYF010000033.1, from coordinate 12,722 downwards.
TTTTCACGAGTGTGTCTTTTGTCATCGTGTAGGCCTTCCTTTTGATTTCTCGTTTAAGTTCTCGGGACTACTTTGTCCAAATCACTATGCAGAGGATGAAAGGCGTAGTCACTTGGATCCTAATGTGCCTTATCTTTTAGATCGTTTTCAGGGGCTTTCCTTTGAAGAATTGAGAAGCATATCTGTTAAGGATGACATGAAACGAAAGCTACGATATTTTATCGATGACCTCTATGATAATTATGTTGGAATACATCTTAAAAGTAAGAAGTTTATTGATAATCTAAATTCTTGGGGCCATATTATGAATAAAGAAGATAGTGCTGACTAGACATTATCTTCTTTTTGTTTCACGTGAAACAGGAAAGTAATGGTTTTCAGTCTCAGGGGTTAAAATGCAGGTCAGTTCGTGCTATAATAAGATAATAAGCTGAAAGACTCTGCTAGAAACAGTGAACTAGTCTATTTTAGTTACCTAATATTTTATTGAAAGCAATCTGAGTTTGTTTTTTATGGCAGAGGACGAGAGGGAGAATGCTATGCATGTAATTGCAGTAGATGCTATGGGTGGCGATAATGCGCCACAAGCAATTGTAGAGGGAGTCAACCAAGCTATAGCAGATTTCAAAGATATTGAAATCCAGCTTTATGGTGATGAAGCTAAAATTAAGACTTATTTGACAGCGAATGAACGTGTGAGCATTGTGCATACTGATGAAAAGATAAATTCGGATGATGAGCCAGCTAAAGCTATTCGCAAGAAGAAAAAAGCTTCAATGGTCTTAGGTGCACAAGCTGTTAAGGAGAAAAAAGCAGGTGCCGTGATTTCTGCGGGAAATACAGGTGCCCTTCTTGCCGCAGGTCTCTTCGTGGTCGGGCGTATTAAGGGAGTTGAGCGTCCAGGTCTTATGTCAACAATGCCAAGTTTTACTGGTCAACCCTTTGATATGCTTGATTTAGGTGCAAATGCGGAAAATACACCTAGTCATTTGCATCAATATGCTATTTTAGGATCTTTCTATGCTAAAAATGTGCGTGGCATTGCCAACCCTCGTGTAGGTCTCCTTAATAATGGGACTGAGGAAACAAAGGGGGATAGTCTTCGTAAGGAGGCTTTTGAACTCCTATCTAAGGAGCCAAGTATTAACTTTGTTGGTAATGTTGAGGCGCGTGAAATTATGTCAGGAGCTGCTGATGTAGTAGTCGCTGATGGTTTCACAGGAAATGCAGTTCTTAAGGCAATTGAAGGAACGGGACTTGGTGCCATGAAGACTCTTAAGTCAGCTATCATGAATGGTGGTCTTAAAGCTAAGTTAGGTGCCTTCCTATTGAAGGATAGTCTAAAAGGTATGAAAGAGACTATGGATTACTCTAGCGCCGGAGGTGCGGTTCTCTTTGGTCTTAAAGCTCCCGTAGTAAAATGTCATGGATCTAGTGATGCTAAGGCAGTTTACTACACTATTAAGCAGGTTCGTACGATGCTTGATACTAAGGTTGTTGAGCAGCTAGTTGAAGCCTTTAGTCCGAAAGAGGAGGCTAACTGATGAGTAGAGTAGAAATTCTTCAGAAAATGCAGCTCGTGATTCAAGAGCAGATGGGTAAAGAGGACATTGTTTTAACCGAAGACACCAAATTAGATGACTTGGGTGTGGATTCAATAGAGCTTATGGAATTCATTATTAATTTGGAGGATGAGTTTGCTCTTGAGATTTCCGATGATACTATTGACCATATGGTTAAGGTAGCTGATTTGTTGGACTATTTGTCTGAGAAATTGAATAAAGAATAAGAAAGCTAGAGTTAGATAAGAGTATAATAGTTGTGTATTATATGATTGTTATTTTGTGGGAGTGAGGCAAGAAACTAAATGTTATATGGATTTAGTTCTGTCACACTCCTTTTTTCTATACATTTTTTATTAGGAAACTCTAAAAAAACAATCAAAAGACGAACGTTGTTTTTTTACTAAAGTAATAAAGTTTGCTATATATTGGTTTTTGGATTCTGGTGTGGTATAATTAGAAAGAATAAACTTGAAAGGCGAACAATACCATGTCAAACCAACTAATTTATACTGGTAAAGCTAAAGATATTTATAGTACAGAAGACGAAAATGTGATTAAGTCGGTCTATAAGGACCAAGCAACTATGCTTAATGGTGCTCGTAAGGAGACTATTAAGGGAAAGGGTGTGCTAAATAATCAGATTTCGTCTCTTATTTTTGAAAAATTGAATGCTGCGGGTGTAGCTACTCACTTTATCGAACGTATTTCTGACACAGAACAACTCAACAAGAAAGTGAAAATCATTCCTTTGGAGGTTGTTCTTCGTAACGTGACTGCGGGTTCTTTTTCTAAACGTTTTGGCGTGGAAGAAGGTTTGGACTTGAAAACTCCTATCGTTGAATTTTACTATAAGAACGATGATTTGGATGATCCATTCATCAATGATGAGCATGTGAAGTTCTTGGATATTGCCAATGATGAACAAATTGCTTATATCAAGGAAGAAACGCGTCGTATCAATGAATTGCTGAAAGATTGGTTTGCACAAATTGGTCTTCGTTTGATTGACTTCAAATTGGAATTCGGTTTTGATAAGGATGGCAAAATTATCTTGGCAGATGAATTTTCACCAGATAACTGCCGCCTTTGGGATGCTGAAGGGCACCATATGGACAAGGATGTCTTCCGTCGTGATCTTGGTAGCTTGACAGATGTTTATGAAGTTGTATTGGAAAAATTACAAGGATTGAAGTAGCCTTTTACAAATAGAATACTTGGTCTTCACTACAATCTTTAAGTAGAAATAGATAAAGGAAATAAAATGGATAAACGTATTTTCGTTGAGAAAAAAGCTGATTTTCGTGTGAAATCTCACTCTTTAGTAAAAGAATTAAAGCATAATCTTCAGTTGAAAACTTTGAATGATCTTCGTATTGTTCAAGTTTACGATGTCTTTAATTTGGCAGAGGACTTGTTTGCGCGTGCGGAAAAACATATTTTCTCTGAGCAAGTGACCGATACTGTTTTGGATGAAGCCGCGGTTAAGGCTGATCTTGAGAAGTATGCTTTCTTTGCTATCGAAAGTTTGCCTGGTCAATTTGACCAACGTGCGGCATCTTCACAGGAAGCTTTGCTTTTGCTTGGTAGTTCAAATGATGTAACGGTGAACACAGCGCAACTTTACTTGGTTAACAAGGATATTGATGCGAATGAGTTGGAAGCTGTCAAAAACTACCTCTTGAACCCAGTGGATTCTCGTTTCAAAGACATCACTGTTGGCATTGCTAAACAGGATTTCTCTGAGTCTAACAAGACCATTCCAAGTTTGGATTTCTTTGAAACTTATACGGCAGAAGATTTTGCTAAGTATAAGGCAGAGCAAGGATTGGCAATGGAAGTGGATGACCTTCTATTCATTCAAGATTACTTCAAGTCTATTGGTCGTGTGCCAACTGAGACTGAGCTTAAGGTGTTGGATACTTACTGGTCTGACCACTGTCGTCACACAACTTTCGAGACTGAGTTGAAAAACATCGACTTCTCTGCTTCTAAATTTGAAAAACAATTGCAAGCGACTTATGACAAGTATATTGCCATGCGTGATGAGTTGGGACGTACCGAAAAACCTCAAACCTTGATGGATATGGCGACTATTTTTGGTCGTTATGAGCGTGCCAATGGTCGTTTGGACGACATGGAAGTGTCTGATGAAATCAATGCCTGCTCTGTTGAAATTGAAGTGGATGTCAATGGTGTGAAAGAGCCATGGCTTCTCATGTTCAAGAACGAAACCCACAACCACCCAACGGAGATTGAACCATTTGGTGGTGCAGCTACTTGTATTGGTGGAGCCATTCGTGACCCATTGTCAGGTCGTTCATACGTTTACCAAGCCATGCGTATCTCAGGTGCTGGTGATATTACAACACCAATTGCTGAAACTCGTGCTGGTAAATTGCCACAACAAGTGATTTCTAAAACAGCGGCTCACGGTTATTCTTCATACGGTAACCAAATTGGTCTTGCAACAACCTATGTTCGTGAATACTTCCACCCAGGTTTCGTTGCTAAGCGTATGGAGCTAGGTGCCGTTGTCGGTGCGGCTCCTAAGGAAAATGTTGTCCGTGAAAAACCTGAAGCAGGTGATGTGATTATCTTGCTCGGAGGTAAGACTGGACGTGATGGTGTCGGTGGTGCGACAGGTTCTTCTAAAGTTCAAACGGTTGAATCTGTTGAAACAGCTGGTGCTGAGGTTCAAAAAGGGAATGCCATCGAAGAACGTAAGATTCAACGTCTTTTCCGTAATGGGGATGTGACTCGTCTGATCAAGAAATCAAATGACTTTGGTGCTGGTGGTGTCTGTGTGGCTATCGGTGAATTGGCAGATGGTCTTGAAATTGATCTAGACAAAGTACCATTGAAATACCAAGGTTTGAACGGTACAGAAATTGCCATTTCTGAATCTCAGGAACGTATGGCTGTAGTGGTTCGTCCAGATGATGTAGACGCTTTTGTTGCTGAATGTAATAAAGAAAATATTGATGCTGTTGTCGTTGCGACAGTGACTGAAAAACCAAATCTTGTCATGCACTGGAATGGCGAAACCATCGTTGATTTGGAACGTCGTTTCCTTGATACAAACGGTGTGCGTGTGGTTGTAGATGCTAAGGTGGTTGACAAGGATGTTAATCTTCCAGAAGAACGCCAAACCTCTGCCGAAACCCTTGAAGCTGATACTCTTGAAGTTTTGGCTGACCTTAACCATGCCAGTCAAAAAGGTTTACAAACCATCTTTGATAGCTCAGTTGGTCGTTCAACAGTCAATCACCCACTTGGTGGTCGCTACCAAATCACACCAACTGAAGCTTCTGTACAGAAATTGCCAGTCCAACATGGTGTGACAACAACTGCTTCTGTTATGGCGCAAGGGTTCAACCCTTATGTAGCAGAATGGTCTCCATATCATGGTGCTGCTTATGCGGTCATCGAAGCAACCGCTCGTTTGGTTGCTGCTGGTGCAAACTGGTCTAAGGCTCGTTTCTCTTATCAAGAATACTTCGAGCGTATGGATAAACAAGCAGAGCGTTTTGGTCAACCAGTATCAGCTCTTCTTGGATCCATTGAAGCTCAGATTCAACTTGGGTTGCCATCTATCGGTGGGAAAGACTCTATGTCTGGTACCTTTGAAGAATTGACAGTACCACCAACTTTAGTTGCTTTTGGTGTCACAACTGCAGATAGCCGTAAGGTCCTTTCTCCAGAATTTAAAGCTGCTGGTGAAAATATCTATTACATCCCAGGTCAAGCTTTGGCACAAGAAATTGACTTTGATCTTATCAAGTCTAACTTTGCTAAGTTTGAAGCCATCCAAGCTGATCACAAAGTGACAGCAGCATCAGCTGTCAAATATGGTGGTGTCCTTGAAGCTCTTGCCCTTGCAACATTTGGGAACCATATCGGTGCTAACGTCGAATTAGCTGACCTTGACACCAGCTTGACAGCCCAATTGGGCGGATTCATCTTCACATCGCCTGAAGAAATTGCAGGTATTGCCAAGATTGGACAAACAGAAGCTAACTTTACACTTACTGTCAATGGTGTAACGCTTGATGGACACAAACTTGACAGTGCCTTCCAAGGTAAATTGGAAGAGGTTTATCCGACGGAATTTGCACAAGCAACTGAGTTGGAAGAAGCACCTGCTGTGGCATCAGATGCTGTTATCAAAACTAAAGAAACAGTTGAGACACCAGTGGTTTACATCCCAGTATTCCCAGGTACTAACTCTGAGTACGATTCAGCTAAGGCCTTTGAAAAAGAAGGTGCAAAAGTCAACTTGGTACCATTTGTCACACTGAATGAAGAAGCAATTGTCAAGTCCGTTGACACCATGGTTGACAATATCGAAAAAGCTAATATTATCTTCTTTGCAGGTGGCTTCTCAGCAGCCGATGAACCAGATGGATCAGCTAAATTTATCGTTAACATCTTGCTCAATGAAAAAGTACGTGCAGCCATTGATAGCTTCATCGAACGTGGTGGTTTGATTATCGGTATCTGTAACGGGTTCCAAGCTCTTGTCAAATCAGGTCTTCTTCCATATGGTAACTTTGAAGATGCAAGCAGTACTAGTCCAACCCTCTTCTACAATGATGCCAACCAACACGTGGCTAAAATGGTTGAAACACGTATTGCCAACACGAACTCACCATGGCTTGCCGGAGTAGAAGTTGGTGACATCCATGCCATCCCAGTATCACATGGTGAAGGTAAATTTGTCGTGACAGCTGAGGAATTTGCAGAGCTTCGTGACAATGGTCAAATCTTTACCCAATATGTTGACTTCGAAGGTAAACCAAGCATGGATTCAAAATACAATCCTAACGGATCTGTGAATGCTATCGAAGGTATCACAAGCAAGAATGGTCAAATTATTGGTAAGATGGGTCACTCAGAACGTTTCGAAGATGGTCTCTTCCAAAATATTCCAGGAAATAAAGACCAACACCTCTTTGCGTCAGCGGTTAAATACTTTACTGGAAAATAATAGAGTGCCAAGTGTACTCAGTAATGATATTTTTCGATATGCAGTGATTATAAAGAGCTTGAAACCTTAAGTTCCAATTAGTGAAATGAGAGGCTAGAAACAGTTTTTCGTTCGCCTTGCATAAGGAAAATATCAAAAATAAAAGGTATAAAAAATGACATACGAAGTTAAATCTCTTAATGAAGAATGTGGTGTTTTTGGTATCTGGGGTCACCCAGATGCTGCCAAATTAACTTATTTCGGACTTCACAGTCTCCAACACCGTGGTCAAGAGGGAGCAGGAATTCTCTCAAATGATGCGGGTCAATTGAAGCGTCATCGTGATATGGGGCTTCTCTCAGAAGTTTTTCGTGATCCAGCCAACTTGGACAAGCTAACTGGAACAGCTGCTATCGGTCATGTTCGTTATGCGACTGCTGGTGAAGCTTCTGTAGACAATATTCAACCTTTCTTGTTTAAGTTTTATGACAATCAGTTTGGACTTGCCCACAACGGGAACTTGACTAATGCAGAGTCACTTAGACGTGAGTTGGAAAAAAATGGTGCAATCTTTAACTCGACTTCTGACTCAGAAATTTTGGCCCACTTGATTCGTCGTAGCCATAACCCATCCTTCATGGGTAAGGTGAAAGAAGCCTTGAACACTGTTAAAGGTGGATTTGCTTACCTCCTCATGCTTGAGGACAAGCTCATTGCAGCCTTGGATCCAAATGGTTTCCGTCCCCTTTCTATTGGTAAGATGGCCAATGGAGCTATTGTGGTTTCATCTGAAACCTGTGCCTTTGAAGTGGTTGGAGCAGAGTGGATTCGCGATGTGAATCCAGGTGAGGTTGTTATCATCGATGATAATGGCATTACTTACGATAACTATACAACGGACACCCAATTGGCTGTTTGCTCAATGGAGTATATTTACTTTGCCCGTCCTGATTCAAATATCCAAGGGGTCAATGTCCATACAGCTCGTAAACGTATGGGTGCTCAATTGGCACGTGAATTCAAACATGAAGCAGATATTGTAGTTGGTGTGCCTAATTCATCACTTAGCGCAGCCATGGGATTTGCAGAAGAATCAGGCTTGCCAAATGAAATGGGCTTGATTAAAAACCAATACACTCAACGTACCTTTATCCAACCAACACAAGAATTACGTGAGCAAGGGGTTCGTATGAAGCTCTCTGCCGTATCAGGTGTTGTTAAAGGCAAACGTGTGGTTATGATTGACGATTCTATTGTACGTGGGACGACCTCACGTCGTATCGTTAATTTGCTAAAAGAAGCAGGAGCAACAGAGGTTCACGTAGCAATCGGTAGTCCAGCCCTTGCCTATCCATGTTTCTACGGTATCGATATTCAAACACGTAAGGAATTGATTGCGGCCAATCATACAGTTGAGGAAACACGAGAAATCATCGGTGCGGATAGCTTGACTTACTTATCAATTGATGGCTTGATTGATTCTATTGGAATTGACACAGATGCACCAAACGGTGGCCTTTGTGTGGCTTACTTCGATGGTAAATATCCAACACCATTGTACGATTACGAAGAACGCTATTTGGAAAGTTTGAAAGAACACACTTCTTTCTATTAAGAGTAGTCTAGAAGGAAAAAAGAGTAAAAAATTATGTCTAAAAATGCTTACGCTCCACGTCTAACTACTGACTAAAAGCTAAAGCATTTGTCAGTAGACGCTTTGCCCTATGGAGTCAAAGCTGGAGACCTGACTAGTATTTTTCTCGAAAAAAGAAAAGGAATAAACAAATGACAAATAAAAATGCGTATGCCCAATCGGGTGTGGACGTTGAAGCAGGTTATGAAGTTGTTGAACGTATCAAAAAACATGTTGCCCGTACAGAGCGTGCAGGTGTCATGGGAGCTCTCGGTGGCTTCGGTGGTATGTTTGACCTTTCAAAAACAGGTGTCAAAGAGCCCGTTTTGATTTCAGGTACAGATGGTGTCGGTACTAAACTCATGCTTGCTATCAAGTACGATAAACACGATACTATCGGTCAAGACTGTGTGGCTATGTGTGTTAACGATATTATCGCTGCAGGTGCTGAGCCCCTTTACTTCCTTGACTACGTAGCAACTGGTAAAAATGAACCAGCTAAATTGGAACAGGTCGTTGCTGGTGTGGCTGAAGGTTGTGTGCAGGCTGGTGCCGCCCTCATCGGTGGTGAAACTGCTGAAATGCCTGGTATGTACGGTGAAGACGACTATGACTTGGCTGGTTTCGCAGTAGGTATCGCTGAAAAATCACAAATCATTGACGGTTCAAAAGTGGCTGAAGGTGATGTGCTTCTTGGACTTGCCTCAAGCGGTATCCACTCAAACGGTTACTCACTCGTGCGTCGTGTCTTTGCGGATTACACAGGTGAAGAAGTTCTCCCAGAACTTGAAGGCAAAAAACTTAAAGACGTTCTTCTTGAACCAACTCGTATCTACGTCAAAGCGGCTTTGCCACTCATCAAAGAAGAATTGGTGAATGGAATTGCCCACATCACAGGTGGTGGTTTCATCGAAAATGTGCCACGTATGTTCTCAGATGACTTGGCTGCTGAAATTGACGAAAGCAAAGTGCCAGTTCTTCCAATTTTCAAAGCTCTTGAAAAATATGGTGAAATCAAACACGAAGAAATGTTTGAAATCTTCAACATGGGTATTGGTCTCATGCTTGCGGTTAAACCGGAAAATGTGGAACGTGTCAAAGAACTTCTTGACGAACCTGTTTATGAAATCGGTCGTATTGTGAAGAAAGATGGCGCTAGTGTGGTGATTAAATAATGGTGCTATCACCATTTTGTACGGAGAAATTGTAGAAAGGAGTGTTTGGTTAGTAAGCCTAACTGAACACGGGACTCATTTTCTAGGAAAAAAGAGAAATCATTTTGTGTGCAAGCACCCAGCAATGATTTCCTATTTTTCTACGAAACTGTTCGGCTAGCCGAAACGTCCCTTTGTATCGAATATGAAGATTGCTGTTTTTGCCTCTGGCAACGGCTCAAACTTTCAGGTGATTGCGGAACAATTTCCAGTAGAATTTGTTTTTTCAGATCACCGTAATGCCTATGTCTTGGAACGTGCCAAGAATCTTAATGTGGTTAGCCATGCCTTTGAACTCAAGGAATTTGACAATAAAGCGTCTTATGAAGAAGCTATCGTCAAACTCTTGGATGATCACCAGATTGATTTGGTTTGTTTGGCCGGTTATATGAAAATCGTCGGCCCAACCTTGCTAGCAGCTTACGAAGGCCGTATTATCAATATTCACCCGGCTTATCTCCCTGAATTTCCAGGGGCTCATGGTATTGAGGATGCTTGGAATGCTGGCGTGGATCAGTCTGGTGTGACCATTCACTGGGTGGATTCTGGCGTTGATACCGGAAAGGTCATCAAACAAGTCCGTGTGCCACGCCTTGAAGGTGATACCCTTGATACTTTCGAAACTCGCATCCACGAAGCAGAGTACAAACTCTATCCAGAAGTGTTGGATAGTTTGGGTGTAGCGAGAAAATAAGAAAGTGCTAGAGCTGAAAGAAAATTTTCGACTGTAGCAGATAAAGAACTTTTTTAAAAAAGGAAAAGAAAGAAAATGACTAAACGAGCACTTATTTCAGTCTCAGACAAAGCGGGCATCGTTGAATTTGCCCAAGAACTCAAAAAACTCGGTTGGGACATCATCTCAACAGGTGGTACCAAGGTTGCCCTTGACAATGCTGGGGTAGACACTATCGCCATTGACGATGTGACTGGTTTCCCAGAAATGATGGACGGACGTGTGAAGACTCTCCACCCAAATATCCACGGTGGTCTCCTCGCTCGTCGTGACCTCGATAGCCACCTTCAAGCGGCTAAGGACAATAATATCGAATTGATTGACCTTGTTGTGGTAAACCTTTATCCATTCAAGGAAACCATTCTCAAACCAGACGTAACTTACGCTGACGCAGTTGAAAACATCGATATCGGTGGTCCATCAATGCTTCGTTCAGCAGCTAAAAACCATGCTAGCGTGACAGTTGTTGTAGACCCTGCTGACTATGCTGTTGTTCTTGATGAATTGTCAGCAAACGGCGAAACAAGCTACGAAACTCGCCAACGTTTGGCAGCGAAAGTATACCGTCACACAGCTTCATACGACGCTTTGATTGCAGAATACTTCACAGCTCAAGTGGGTGAAACAAAACCTGAAAAACTCACTTTGACTTATGACCTCAAGCAACCAATGCGTTATGGTGAAAACCCGCAACAAGACGCAGACTTCTACCAAAAAGGTTTGCCAACGGCTTACTCAATTGCTTCAGCTAAACAGCTTAACGGTAAAGAATTGTCATTCAACAATATCCGTGATGCTGATGCTGCTATCCGTATCATCCGTGATTTCAAAGACCGTCCAACAGTTGTGGCTCTCAAACACATGAACCCATGTGGTATCGGTCAAGCTGATGACATTGAAACAGCTTGGGACTACGCTTATGAAGCTGACCCAGTGTCAATCTTTGGTGGTATTGTAGTCCTCAACCGTGAAGTTGAGGCTGCGACAGCTAAGAAAATGCACGGTGTCTTCCTTGAAATCATCATTGCACCAAGCTACACAGACGAAGCTCTTGAAATCTTGACAACCAAGAAGAAAAACTTGCGTATCCTTGAGTTGCCATTTGACGCTCAAGATGCTAGCGAAGTGGAAGCAGAATACACTGGTGTTGTTGGTGGTCTCCTCGTTCAAAACCAAGACGTTGTTAAAGAAAGTCCAGCTGACTGGCAAGTGGTTACCAAACGCCAACCAACTGAGACAGAAGCGACAGCTCTTGAGTTTGCTTGGAAAGCTATCAAGTACGTCAAATCAAATGGTATCATCGTGACTAACGACCACATGACACTTGGTGTTGGCCCTGGTCAAACTAACCGTGTGGCTTCAGTCCGTATCGCCATTGAGCAAGCTAAAGACCGTCTTGATGGTGCTGTTCTTGCTTCAGATGCCTTCTTCCCATTTGCAGATAACGTGGAAGAAATCGCTAAAGCAGGTATTAAAGCTATCATCCAACCAGGTGGCTCAGTCCGTGACCAAGAGTCAATAGAAGCGGCTGATAAACATGGTTTGACAATGATCTTTACAGGCGTTCGTCACTTCCGTCATTAAGGAGATATGATTGTCAAACAATAGTCAACTTTTAAAATCTTACTTTACTACTATTTTTCACAAGTTAGTACATTCGCTAAAAAAATTATTTAATACGAATAGATATAAAAATTGGATAAGCAATCTGGATAATGCAGCGTTAGATTGTGAATTTAAAAAGGTAGAAAGTCGTAATAAGGTTATGAATAGTTTGGATGGTAAGTGGATTTTTACCATCCCATTGGCTATCTTGAGTCATTGGTGTGTATTTGTAAAAAAAGTGAGTGATAAAGATATCAATTCTTCCAAAGCAATAAATCTTGTCTTTGGTTCTCTTACTTTTTATATATCATTAATTCTTATTATAGTAATACCTATCCTTATCTACAAAAGAGTAATTAGTTTAAAGTTTGTTTTGTTAAAAAGTGAATCAGAGCAGAGGAATAGTGATAATGGGTGAAATTAAGGAATTTTTTAAAGAAATCTGGCGCGAGATTCCAATTCAAATTTTAGCTATGGTTGGCTATTCATTGTTGGTAGTACTATATCTTATCAATCTAAATAAGTTTAATCATCAGTTGGAGAGTATCGGAGGCAATGGAGAGATTGCTCAAAGTGTAAATGTTATGCTTTATGATGGTGGACGAGCTTGGAAATATTTATCATTGGCTGTTGTATTAGCTGCATTAGCTACCTTGTTAGTTTGGTTCATAATAACACACTTTAGATATGTAAGTGGCTATTCTATGCTAGCATTTATTTTCTTTTTAGTTCTACTTCTCATATATGTGTGCCTTATTATAATATTTATAAACAATCCGATACTTAGAGCCGCAATAATTGTAATATTTTGTGGTGGAATTCTCATATCTGTTTTGAAGTAAGTAAAGATATGTTGATAGACTTATTTGAACATTAAGTTTCCTTTAAGCTACCCAAACTATACTAATACCATCCTAAAAAACTTTTCTTTTTCATAAATCTCCTAAGAGCTCAGCATCCGCTGGGCTTTTTTATTATGTGACTTTAAGTCCGTTTCGCTCCGAAG
>NZ_JAPVYF010000032.1:0-20655 GCF_041431705.1 Streptococcus sp. 27098_8_74 | reverse complement strand
ATAAATAAGGTTGGGTGATTCCCAACCTTTTTGTTATGAAATGATAGCAATATGGTTATTCCTTGCAATGGCTTTTGAGCTATGCTATAATATAGGAAAATAACGAAAGAGAGGCGGAGTAGAAACTTCGTCTCTTGTGTGTGTAAGGAGGTCATAATGTCGCAAAAAATTATTGATCTCGTGACGGCAGTCGTAGCTCCAGCTATTCCTGAGCCATACGAACTGGTCGATATCGAGTACGAAAAGCTTGGCGGTGACTATGTCTTGTCAGTTTTGATTGATAAGCCAGGAGGTATTACTGTAGAAGATACTGCAGACTTGACTGAAATTATCAGTCCCCTCTTGGATACTATTCAGCCTGATCCTTTCCCGGATCAATACATGCTGGAAGTTTCTAGTCCAGGGTTAGAGCGTCCCTTAAAAACCAAAGAAGCTTTGACAAATGCTGTTGGTCAGTATATCAATGTTAGTCTTTACAAGGCTATTGATAAGATCAAGATTTTCCAAGGTGACTTGGTGGCCTTTGATGGGGAAACCCTAACAATTGATTACCTTGATAAGACTCGCCATAAAACTGTTGAGATTCCCTATCAAACAGTTGCTAAAGCTCGTTTGGCAGTCAAACTCTAAAACTATTAGTGTAAATAAAGAAAGGATGCCAGTTTTGGCCTTTAGAGGTTAAAACAACAAAGAATATGAGCAAAGAAATGCTAGAAGCCTTCCGTGTCTTGGAAGAAGAAAAACACATTAACAAGGAAGACATCATTGATGCCGTGGTTGAATCGCTTAAGTCAGCCTACAAGCGTCGTTATGGTCAGTCAGAATCAGCTGTAGTTGAATTCAATGAAAAAACAGGTGATTTTCAAGTTTATACCGTTCGTGAAGTTGTAGACGAAGTCTTTGATAGTCGTTTGGAAATTAGCTTGAAAGATGCCCTTGCTATCAGCTCTGCTTACGAACTTGGCGATAAGATTCGTTTTGAAGAGTCAGTTGATGAATTTGGCCGTGTTGCAGCGCAATCTGCCAAACAAACCATTATGGAAAAGATGCGCAAGCAGATGCGTGAAATCACTTATAATGACTATAAGCAACATGAAGGTGAAATCATGCAAGGAACAGTTGAACGCTTTGACCAACGTTTCATTTATGTCAATCTTGGAACGCTCGAAGCTCAATTGTCACGCCAAGACCAAATTCCTGGCGAAAGCTTTAAGTCACACGACGTCATCGATGTTTATGTTTATAAAGTTGAAAACAACCCTAAGGGTGTTAACGTCTTTGTAAGCCGTAGCCATCCAGAATTCATCAAACGTATCATGGAACAAGAAATTCCTGAAGTATTTGATGGAACTGTAGAAATCATGAGCGTGTCTCGTGAAGCTGGTGATCGTACCAAAGTTGCTGTTCGCAGTCATAACCCTAACGTTGATGCTATTGGTACTATCGTTGGTCGTGGTGGAAGTAACATCAAGAAAGTTGTCAGCCGTTTCCACCCAACACGTTTGGATGCTAAGACAGGAATTGAAGTTCCTGTTGAGGAAAATATTGATGTTATTCAATGGGTTGAAGATCCAGCTGAATTTATCTACAATGCTATTGCACCGGCTGAAGTGGACTATGTTCTCTTTGACGAAGATGATAGCAAACGTGCGACAGTAGTTGTACCAGATAACAAATTATCTCTTGCAATTGGTCGTCGTGGACAAAACGTTCGTTTGGCAGCTCATTTGACTGGTTACCGTATTGACATCAAGTCAGCTTCTGAATATGAAGCACTCGAAGCTGAAAAAGCTGAGGCTGCTACTGAGGAAGTTGTTGACGAGATTGTTGCAGAAGATGCTACACCTGTTGAAGTCACAACAGAAGAAGTAATTGAAACAACAGAAGCAGAATAAGAAGAACATAGAGGTGTTTGATGGCTAAAACACGAAAAATACCTTTACGCAAATCAGTTGTCTCAGGAGAAATCATTGATAAACGTGATTTGCTCCGCATCGTAAAAACTAAAGATGGTGAGATTTTCATTGATCCAACAGGAAAGCAAAATGGCAGAGGTGCTTACATTAAACTAGATAATGAAGAAGCTCTCCAAGCTAAAAAGAAACGTGCTTTTAACCATAGTTTCTCAATGGATGTTCCTGAAAGTTTTTATGATGAACTCATTGCTTATGTGGATCACAAGGTCAAAAGAAGAGAGTTAGGTCTTGAATAACACAGAAAAATTGTCAAATATGTTAGGACTGGCACAAAGAGCTGGAAAACTTATTTCTGGCGAAGAACTTGTCATCAAGGCAGTTCAATCAGGGCAGGCGAGACTAGTTTTTCTTGCCAATGATGCTGGTAGTAACGTGACTAAAAAGACGACTGATAAATGTAACTACTATAATATAGAAGTCTCCACAGTGTTTAACGCACTGGAATTAAGCATGGCTATTGGTAAACCAAGAAAAACGGTTGCTGTAGTTGATGCTGGATTTTCAAAGAAAATGAGGACTCTTATGGAATAAAGAATAGGAGGACATCACGTGTCAAAGAAACGATTATATGAAATCGCAAAAGAGGTTGGTGTAGAAAGCAAGGTTGTTGTTGCAAAAGCTCAAGAACTTGGTCTTTCTGTGAAGAGCCATTCCTCATCAGTTGAAGAAGCTGATGCTAATCGTATCACTTCAAGTTTAAAAGGGGGAACAGCTAAGGCTGAAAGCAAGCCAGCTCCTAAAGCGACACCAACTCCTAAAGAGGAAAAGGTAGCGCCTAAGGTTGATAAGGTACCTGTTGCCAAATCAGCTCCAGCTAAAGAAACATCAAAGGCTGAAGTCAAAGAAGCCCCTGCGACTCCGAAAAAACCACAAAGCCGTAATTTTAAGGCAGAACGTGAAGCACGTGCCAAGGCAGAAGCAGAGCGTCGTCAAAATGTCGGAGGACGTGACAACCGTAATCGAAACCGAAATCAACAAGGAAACGATCAAGGTAAACGTCAGAATAATGATCGTCGCAACCAAAATGGAAATGGTCAAGGAAACCGTAACAATGGGAACCGCGATAACAATAGTAATCGTGACCGTAATTTCCAAGGCAAACAGCGCAATGATCAAGGTCGAAATAAACGTAACGATGCTGCCCGCAACAATCAGGCAGGACCACGTATTGACTTTAAAGCGCGTGCAGCAGCCTTAAAAGCAGAGCAAAATGCAGAGTACTCACGTCAAAGTGAAACACGCTTCCGTGAGGAAAAAGCTGCAGAGCAACGCCGTGCGAAAGAACAGGAAAAGGCAAGAAAAGAAAAACAACAGGCTGAAGTCGCTGCTCAAAAAGCAGTTGCTGAAGCTAAGCCAACTCCAGAACCAGCACCGGCTGCTCAACCAGCTCCAGCTGCGCAAGCACAAGATACACGTCGTAAAAAGGCACGTCCAGATAAATCACGTGATAATCGTCGCGAGAATGAAGATGGACCTAAGCAAACAAGAAATAATAAGTGGAATAATCAAAACCAAGTGAGAAATCAACGAAATAGTAACTGGAACAAAAACAAAAATAAAAAAGGTAAAAATAACCGTGGTAATTCAGCTCCAAAACCAGTAACAGAGCGTAAATTCCATGAATTACCAAAAGAATTTGAATACACTGAAGGCATGACGGTTGCAGAAATCGCAAAACGTATTAAACGCGAACCAGCTGAAATCGTTAAGAAACTCTTCATGATGGGCGTTATGGCAACTCAAAACCAATCTCTTGACGGGGATACCATTGAGTTGTTGATGCTTGACTATGGTATTGAGGCAACCAAGAAAGAAGAAGTCGATAATGCTGATATCGAACGTTTCTTTGTTGACGAAGATTACCTTAACAAAGATGCTATGGTAGAACGTGCACCAGTTGTTACTATCATGGGACACGTTGACCATGGTAAAACAACCCTTCTTGATACCCTTCGTAACTCACGTGTTGCGACTGGAGAAGCTGGTGGTATCACACAGCATATTGGTGCCTACCAAATTGAAGAGGGTGGTAAGAAAATCACCTTCCTTGATACTCCAGGACACGCGGCCTTTACATCTATGCGTGCCCGTGGTGCTTCTGTTACAGATATTACTATCTTGATTGTCGCTGCGGATGACGGTGTTATGCCACAAACTATTGAAGCCATCAACCACTCTAAGGCTGCTGGTGTTCCAATCATTGTTGCGATTAACAAGATTGATAAACCAGGTGCTAACCCAGAGCGTGTAATCGGTGAATTGGCAGAGCATGGCGTTATCTCAACTGCATGGGGTGGGGATAGCGAATTCGTTGAAATTTCAGCGAAGTTTGGTCAAAATATTGAAGAATTGCTTGAAACAGTTCTTCTTGTGGCTGAAGTGGAAGAACTTAAAGCTGACCCAACAGTTCGTGCCATCGGTACCGTTATTGAAGCGCGTTTGGATAAAGGTAAAGGTGCGGTTGCAACCCTCCTTGTTCAACAAGGTACCTTGCATGTTCAAGACCCAATCGTTGTTGGTAATACCTTCGGACGTGTCCGTGCTATGACCAATGACCTTGGTCGTCGTATTAAGACTGCAGCACCATCAACACCAGTTTCAATTACTGGTTTGAACGAAGCGCCTATGGCGGGTGACCATTTTGCCGTTTATGAAGACGAAAAAGCAGCTCGTGCAGCCGGTGAAGAACGTGCCAAACGTGCCCTTATGAAACAACGTCAACAAACACATCGTGTTAGTCTTGATAACCTCTTTGATACCCTTAAAGCTGGTGAATTGAAGACTGTTAATGTTATCATCAAGGCCGACGTACAAGGTTCTGTTGAAGCCTTGGCAGCATCACTTCTTAAGATTGATGTTGAGGGTGTTCGTGTTAATGTTGTTCACTCAGCAGTAGGTGCTATCAACGAATCTGATATTACTCTTGCGGAAGCTTCAGATGCTGTTGTTATCGGATTTAACGTTCGTCCTACACCACAAGCACGTCAACAAGCGGAAACTGATGAAGTTGAAATTCGTCTTCACAGCATCATCTACAAGGTTATCGAAGAAATCGAAGATGCCATGAAAGGGATGCTTGATCCTGAATTTGAAGAAAAAGTCATTGGTGAAGCTATTATCCGTGAAACCTTCAAAGTTTCTAAAGTCGGAACAATCGGTGGGTTCATGGTTACTAGTGGTAAAATTACTCGTGATTCAAGTGCCCGTGTGATTCGTGATGGTGTCGTTATTTTTGATGGTAAATTGGCAAGCTTGAAACACTTTAAAGATGACGTTAAAGAAGTCGGAAACGCTCAAGAGGGTGGTTTGATGATTGAAAACTATAACGATATTAAAGTTGATGACGTTATCGAAGCTTACATTATGGAAGAAATTAAACGTTAATTTTGTTAGCTTTTAAGAAAGCTTACTTAGGAGACAAAGCTAGGTCATCTGGCCTGGCTTTTGTTCCATCATAATAAGAGAGAAAGGATAAGACTATGGGAAATTCATTTCGTGTAGACCGTGTTGGTATGGAAATCAAACGTGAGGTCAATGAAATTCTTCAAAAGAAAGTTCGTGATCCACGCGTGCAAGATGTCACTATCACAGATGTACAGATGCTTGGTGATTTGTCAGCTGCTAAGATTTTTTACACCATTCATTCAACCTTGGCCTCAGATAACCAAAAAGCACAAACTGGTCTTGAAAAGGCTACTGGGACAATCAAGCGTGAACTTGGTAAAAAATTGACTATGTATAAGATTCCGGATTTGACCTTTATTAAAGATGAGTCTATCGAATACGGTAATAAAATTGATGAAATGCTTCGTAATTTGGAGCGTAAAGACTAAGAAAAAATTCCTGTCAGTTATGGCAGGAATTTTGCGTTATAATAGAATAAAAAGGAGGACTTCAATGAAAGTAACGGTCTATTTGGGTGCTAATATGGGTGATAATCCTAGCTTTAAGAAAGCAACAATTGCCTTGGGTCAGTGGATTGCTAAAAATGGGCATACCCTAGTCTATGGTGGCAGTAGGATGGGACTTATGGGAGTTCTTGGTGATACGGTTTTGGAAAATGGTGGACAGGCTCATGGCATTATGCCACAATTCCTCAAAGATAGGGAGATAGCTTATGAGGGGTTAACCTCAATGACCATAGTAGAAACTATGGCAGAACGAAAGACTGCCATGCTAGAGCAAGGAGATCTCTTTATCGCCCTTCCAGGAGGTTTAGGGACACTGGAAGAAATCTCTGAAGCTATTGCAGCTGCTCGAGTCGGTAAGTTGGACAAACCCTGTGTTTTCTTCAATCTCAATGGCTATTATGATGCTATGAAAACGATGTTAGATACCATGGTTGCTCATGATTTTTTGGAGGCTGAAACAGCAGCAAAATTCCTCTTTACAGATGATTTTTCAGAAATTGCAGCTTTCGTCCAGTCCTACACGCCTCCTCAATTGAGACGTTATCGGTAGTATTGCTTTAACTAAATGCTTACAAATATTTCTTAGCGACTTCTATATCGCCAGCATAGTTATCACGTTTCCCATTTACGATTTGGAAAGCATCAGCACCTTTACCGGCAATAACCACAGCATCTTTGGAGTCTGTAGTCTCAGATATTGCTGTTTTGATTGCTTCTTCTCGATCAACAATGATACGTACCTCACGGTTGATGTGACTGGCAATTTCTTGACAGATAGCAAGAGGATCCTCCTTGTTAGGATCGTCGGCTGTTAGGAAGACATCAACATCAGGGTAGGTATTGAGGACATGTCCGAAGTCTTTACGACGACTTTCACCTTTATTTCCAGGAGCCCCTAGAATTAGGCTAATATGGCCATCTTGATGGCTGGTTACGACTTGTAAGAGCTTATCTAGGCTATCTCCATTGTGAGCATAGTCCACAAAAACCTTGGCTCCTTTAGTTTGTGTAAGAACTTCCATACGCCCTGGAACAGAGGTCTGAGCAATCCCTTCTTTGATGTCTTGAAGGCTAGCTCCAAGACGTAGGCAGGCTAGACCTGCAGCCATAGCATTGTCCTGGTTAAAGTCACCGATAAGTTGGATATCATAGTCGCCGGCTAATTTCCCACTTGCCTTAAAGCTAAAACCTGAGCCATGTTTAACAGCATTGTCGGAGTTTTTACCATAGAAGTCATGCTCTTTATCTGCAACTTCTTCAGCAATAAAATCAAAGTGATCCATACCGCTATTTACGATAACAACTCGACTGTTTTCCAAGAGGAGACGCTTATGGTAGAAGTAGTCTTCAAAGGTTGGGTGTTCAATAGGCCCAATATGGTCTGGGCTGATGTTAAGAAAGACACCTACATCAAAAGTCAATCCATAGACACGCTTAGTCAGATAGGCTTGACTTGAGACTTCCATAATCAGATGGGTCATGCCATTATCAACAGCTTCAGCCATCATACGGAAAAGGTCCAAACTCTCAGGTGTTGTTAAGGTAGACTTGAAGAAGTTTTTTCCGTCTAATGTCGTGTTCATGGTTGAAAGCATAGCAGGTTTATGACTTTGCTTGAGAATATTGAAGGCAAAGTAGGCTGCTGTTGTTTTCCCTTTTGTCCCAGTAAAAGCCAGCAATTTTAGTTTGTCTTGGGGGTATTGGTAGAAGGCCTGAGCAACGAGGCTCATAGCCTGCTTGATATCTGTTACGATAATGACAGGAATTCCCACTTGATAATCTTTTTCAGCCACGTAGAAACTCAAGCCAGCTTTGACAGCATTCTCTAAAAATTCAGGCTTAAAGGCAGCCCCTTTGGCAAAAAAGAGGGAAGATGGTGTGACATCACGACTGTCGTAAGAAAGATGATCAAAAGTCACTCCAGTCCATGAATAGTAGTAGTTATCTTGGTCAATAATATCTCGAAAATTACGGTCCTTTTTGAGAACCTCTAGAACTTGTTCAATAGTAATCATAGTTCCTATTTTAGCCTTAATGTTCTTGTTTTACAAGTCACAGCCAAAAGTTTATAATAAACTAGATTATATTTTATTCTCTAGAAAGAAAGTTATGACTGAAACTAAAACTGACACACAGCAGCAGCAGATGCTAAGAGGGACGGCGTGGATGACAGCATCCAATATTATCAGTCGTCTATTAGGGGCACTTTACATTATTCCTTGGTATGCTTGGATGGGTAAACAAGGCGACCAAGCCAATGCCCTCTTTGGTCAAGGGTATAACATTTATGCCCTTTTCCTTTTGATTTCTACAGCAGGGATTCCAGTCGCAATTGCCAAACAGGTGTCTAAATACAATACTCTTGGAAAGATGGAGACGAGTTTCTTCTTACTCAAGCGTATCTTGTATTACATGATTGGTCTCGGACTGATCTTTGGCGTTTTCATGTACTTTGCTTCGCCGTGGATGTCTTACCTTTCTGGGGGAGACGAGGATCTGGTTCGCGTAATGCGTAGTCTCTCTTGGGCAGTTGTTATTTTCCCATCTATGTCTGTTTTACGAGGCTTTTTCCAAGGCTTTAACAACATGAAGCCTTATGCTTTAAGTCAGATTGCGGAGCAGATTATCCGTGTTATTTGGATGCTGTTGGCGACCTTCTTCATCATGAAAATTGGGACAGGCGATTATGTGACAGCAGTTGTCCAATCGACTTTTGCCGCTTTTATCGGTATGTTGGCTAGTTATGGGGTGCTTTTCTTCTACCTTTGGAAGGAGGGCAAGCTCAAGAGTCTTTTTGGCAAGCAGGCTGTTCATCCAGATATCAATCCGACTGCAATTGTTATTGAAACCTTTAAGGAAGCTGTCCCTTTTATTATCACTGGATCTGCTATTCAGCTTTTCCAACTGATTGACCAATGGACCTTTATCCGTACTATGGAGAAGTTTACAAGCTATAGTAACAGTCAACTTCAGGTTCTCTATGCTTACTTGTCTTCAAACCCAAGTAAGATTACCATGATTTTGATTGCCGTTGCTCTTTCTATTGCTGGGGTTGGGATTCCACTCTTGACTGAAAATATGGTTAAGAAGGATTTGAAGGGAGCGGCTAAGTTGATTATCAATAACCTACAGTTGCTTTTGCTCTTTATTGTTCCTGCCATTGTAGGATCAGTGATTTTAGCAAAACCACTCTACACAGTTTTTTACGGGGCACCAGATAGCCAGGCCCACTTGCTCTTTGTAGCCAGTCTGATTCAAGTTATTTTCTTGGCCTTGTATAGCGTTTTAGCACCTATGCTTCAGGCAATCTTTGAAACCCGTAAAGCTATCAACTATTTTGCGATTGGGGTTTTAGTTAAGGGAGTCTTACAGTTACCATTGATTATTTTCCTAGGAGCTCTTGGACCAGTTATTTCAACAGCCATCGGCTTAGGTGTTCCAATTGCTCTGATGTATAATCGCCTCCACACTGTTACGCACTTTAGTCGTAAGACAGTGTTTAGAAAAGCCTTACTCATCTGTATCCTTACAGTGCTCATGGCTATTCCAGTTGCAGTCTTCTATGGGGTGTTCCAGTTTGTACTTTCACCAACAAGCCGTGTGGGCAGTGTGATTTACTTGATCATTGGAGGAGGCCTTGGAATTGGTGTCTATGGCGTTCTTGCTCTTGTAACTCGTATGGCTGACCAATTGCTTGGCACCCGAGCAGCTAGCCTACGTGCTAAATTACATATTAAATAAGATTTAAACCAAGTCGTGTAGCTTGGTTTTTTCTTATCAACATTTTCTGAAAAAGGAGTATAATAGGGGTGAAAAAATGAAATCGTTTTAATGATTTAGAATCGAGGAAAGGACTATGACTGATTCTAGACAAGAAAAGATAAAATTAGGGACCTATCCTCCTGAACAAGTTTACCAAGTCTTGCAAACAAGCCGTCAAGGTTTGAGCTCACAAGAGGTTAAGGAGAGGCAGGCGACTTATGGACCTAACCAATTGAAGGAAAGTAAGAAGGAGCCTCTTTGGCTGACCTTTTTCAGACATTTTACCAGTCTCATGGCCCTCTTATTGTGGGTCGGTGGCTTTATCGCTATGCTCTCTCATAGCTTGGAGTTGGGGATTGCAATTTGGTTGGTCAACATTATTAATGGTCTCTTTAGCTTTATTCAAGAATATAGAGCAAGTCAGGCTACGGCAGCTCTTAACAAGCTTCTTCCATCCTATGCGCGAGTTCTTCGTGATGGTAAGGAGGACAAGATTCTAGCTCAAGACTTGGTGCCAGGTGACCTGGTTTTCATTGAAGAAGGAGACCGTATTTCTGCAGACGGACGCTTGGTCGCTGTGACAGATTTGCAGGTTAATCAATCGGCCCTCACTGGTGAGTCTAATCCTATTTATAAGTCAGATCAAGCAGATTTGACTCCCGACAAGACTGAGTTAGAATATGACAATATGGTATTTGCAGGGACGACAGTCTCTTCTGGTTCTGGACATTTTATAGTATCTGCTATCGGTATGAAAACTGAGTTTGGACAAATTGCAGACTTGACGCAAAACCTAGCTCAGGAAAAAAGTCCACTGCAAAAGGAACTAGACCATTTAACCAAACAGATTTCGGTCATCGCAGTATCTGTAGGTCTCTTCTTTATGGTGGCAGCGACTCTATTTGTCCATCAGCCTTTGTCTCAAGCCTTTATTTTTGCATTGGGGATGATTGTGGCCTTTATTCCAGAGGGACTTCTTCCCACAGTTACTCTCTCTCTAGCCATGGCAGTTCAGCGTATGGCTAAGGATCATGCTTTGGTTAAGAAGTTGTCTTCGGTAGAGACGCTAGGAGCAACTTCTGTTATTTGTTCGGATAAAACAGGGACTTTGACGCAAAATGCTATGACGGTTAACCACCTGTGGACCTTGTCAGACAGTTATGGGGTAACTGGGCTAGGTTACGCACCGGAAGGGCAGATTGAGCAGGAAGGACAACCTGTTTCTCTTGAAGAAAATGAGCTCCTTAATCGTTTGGTCCGATTCTCACATTTGGCTAGTAATGCTCAAGTTGTAGCTCCTAATGCTGATAATCCCAATTATACGATTTTAGGTGATCCGACGGAGGCTTGTCTTAATGTTCTCGCTGAAAAAGCAGGAATTAATTTAAATGACAATCATACTTGGGCCCCTCGCATCAAGGAAATTCCCTTTGATTCTGATCGTAAACGGATGACAACAGTGCATAAGCTTGAGTCAGGATTGGATGGTAGTTATCATATATCTATCACCAAAGGTGCTCCAAAAGAAGTGATGGAGCTTTGCTCAGATTACTTTGATAATCAAGGGATGATTAAATCATTGACAGCTACTGAGCGTCAGGCTATCCTTGCGGCTAACGATAAGTTTGCCCGTGATGGTCTACGTGTTTTAGCTGTGGCCTATAGACCTTTAGATAGCGAGCATATTGGAGAAGACCGGTGGGACATGCAGACCCTGGAGGACAATATGGTCTTTCTAGGCTTGGTTGCCATGAGTGATCCGCCACGTCAGGGTGTGCGTGAAGCCATTGAAAAATGCCATAGAGCTAGTATTCGTATTATCATGGTGACAGGTGATTATGGTTTGACAGCTCTTAGCATTGCCAAGAAAATCGGAATTGTACAAGGGGACGATGCACGTGTTGTTTCAGGCCTTGAACTGGCAGACATGGATGACAATCAGCTTAAAGAAGCTCTTAAAGGCGAAATCGTTTTTGCTCGTGTAGCACCTGAACAAAAATACCGTGTGGTCAATGCCCTTCAAGAACTTGGCGAAGTTGTCGCTGTTACTGGTGATGGTGTTAATGATGCCCCTGCCCTTAAAAAAGCTGATATCGGTGTAGCTATGGGGCTATCAGGAACTGATGTTGCCAAGGAATCTGCCGATATGATTTTAACAGATGATCATTTTGCTTCTATTGTTCATGCTGTCGAAGAAGGTCGTGCAGTTTATAGAAATATTCAAAAATTCCTGACTTATATTTTTAATTCCAACACACCAGAAGCTGTACCCTCTGCTTTCTTCTTGTTCTCTTTGGGACGTATACCTCTTCCCTTAACGGTTATGCAAATCCTAGCCATCGACCTGGGAACAGATATGATGCCTGCTTTGGGGCTAGGGGTTGAACCGCCTGAAGAGGGCGTTATGGACAGACCACCAAGACGTCTTTCAGATCGCTTGCTCAATCGACAATTGTTGATTAAGGCTTTTGTCTGGTATGGACTGATTGAAGCAGCCTTAGCTATGGGGGCTTTCTTCCTTAATTATTGGGTTAATCAAGGTAACTTAAACCATTTGGCCAGCTCAGGTCCTCTCTATCGAGAGGCAACTACCATGACCTTAGGAGCTATTATCTTTACCCAAATTGGTATGGCTATGAATAGTCGTAAAGGTAGAGGGTCTATATTCCAAGTTAAACCATTTGCTAATCGGATTATTAGCTTAGGGATTGTTTTAGAAATTGTTCTCTTTATCATCCTGTCTTACGTGCCTTTCTTCCACACGCTATTTAACACTGCACCTATTGGACTTGATGATTGGCTCTATTTACTTGCTTGTCCGTTTGTTATTATGGCTTTGGAAGAAATCAGATATCGCTTATTTGATAAAAAGTAAGTCAGTAGCTTACTTCGGATTGCAGCGAGACTTTTAAATCATTTCTTAGTGCTTGAAACGATGATGTTTCAGGCACTTTTTGATGCTTGAAAATCTACTTTAGACAATCTCAAAAATTGGCCTTATTTTAAATTAGAGTCAGTATCTATCTGTCTTTTTAGGTTATAGAAATAAACTATAACTAACTATCAAGAATCCGTATGATGAACTTACCATTATTTTCAGAAAATAGTGATAAAATAGAGGTCATAGATATGGAGTATATCCACTTTACCATGTAGAAAGGGCGCATTATGACACAAGAATATCAATTAGAAACCATTTTGGCACACGCAGGAATCAATTCGGATGAAGCAACAGGAGCCTTGGCTTCACCAATTCATTTTTCAACAACTTACCAACATCCAGAATATGGCCATTCTACTGGTTTTGACTATACACGAACTAAAAATCCAACACGCGCAACAGTGGAAAAAACACTTGCAGCTATTGAAAAAGCAGATTATGCTATTGCGACAAGTTCAGGGATGAGCGCCATTGTTTTGGCCTTTGAAATTTTCCCAGTAGGTAGCAAGGTTGTAGCTGCGCGTGACCTTTACGGAGGTTCTTTCCGTTGGTTTAATGACAAGGAAAAAGAAGGGCGTTTCTTTTTTGAATACACAAATACAGAAGATGAGATGATTGCGGCTATTACAGAAGATACCGATATTGTCTACATCGAAACACCGACAAACCCACTTATGATTGAGTTTGATATTGAAAAAGTGGCCAAAATTGCTCATGACAAGGGTGCGGTGGTTATTGTTGATAATACTTTCTATAGCCCAATCTATCAAACTCCGATTACTCAAGGTGCTGATATCGTTGTACATTCAGCTACTAAATACCTATCAGGGCATAATGATGTTTTGGCTGGTGTTGTTGTGACTAGTAACCAAGAATTCTACGATAAACTTTATTATAACCTCAATACTACGGGTCCTACCTTATCACCATTTGATAGCTATATGCTCATGCGTGGTCTTAAGACCTTAAAACTTCGTATGGAGGCATCGACAGCTAATGCTCAAGAAGTTGTAGCTTTCTTAGAAAAGTCACCGGCTGTTAAGGAAGTTCTCTATCCAGGCAAGGGTGGGATGATTTCCTTCAAAGTGGGTGATCAAGACAAGATTCCAACCATTATCAATTCTCTAAAGGTCTTTACCTTTGCGGAGAGCCTAGGTGGTGTCGAAAGCTTGATTACCTACCCAACGACACAAACCCACGCAGATATTCCAGGTGATGTACGTGCTTCCTATGGTTTGACAGATGACTTGCTTCGTCTTTCAATTGGTATTGAAGCAGCACAAGATTTGATTGCTGACTTGGAAAATGCCCTTAGTCTTTAAGGAGTTATCTATGACACGTTATGATTTTACAACACAACCAAATCGCTTGAATCAAAACACCATGAAATGGCACGAAGCTGAAAGTAATCCAGAACTCCTTGAGCTTTGGGTTGCTGATATGGACTTCCTACCTGTTCCTGAGATTAGGGATGCAGTCATCAACTATGCTGAGACACATATTTTTGGTTATCCTTATCCAAGTGATGAGCTTTATCAGTCCATTATTAATTGGGAAAAAAATCAACATGGTTACGTCGTTGATAAAGAGAGTATTGTGCTCATTGAAGGTGTTGTCCCAGCCATTTCAACAGCTATTCAAGCCTTTACGAAAGAAGGCGATGCTGTTCTCATCAACACACCAGTTTATCCGCCTTTTGCTCGTTCTGTCCGTTTGAATAATCGTCAGTTGATTGAGAATAGTCTTGTTAAGGTTAATGGGCATTTCGAAATTGATTTTGAACAATTGGAACGTGATATCGTCGATAATGAGGTTAAACTTTATGTTTTCTGTAGCCCACATAACCCAGGTGGGCGTGTCTGGACTAAGGAAGAATTGACCAAGGTGGCAAACCTCTGCCAAAAACATGGTGTCCTTTTAGTATCGGATGAAATCCACCAAGATTTAGCCTTATATGGGAATAAGCACATCTCCATGAATACCATTTCAGATGCTTACAAGGACTTTACCTTGGTGCTTAGTTCGGCCACTAAAACCTTTAATATTGCTGGTACCAAAAATAGTTTTACCATCATTGAAAATGAAGCCTTACGTAAAGCATTTAAACAAAAGCAATTGGCAAATAATCAACATGAAATTCCAACCATTGGTTTGATTACAACGCAAGCAGCTTTGACCTATGGGAAACCTTGGTTAGAGGAATTGAAGACTGTCTTTGAAACTAATATTGACCTTTTAACCAAGGAACTTAGTGAAAAGACTAATATCAAAGTCATGAAACCTGAGGGAACCTACTTGGTATGGCTTGATTTTTCAGCGTATGATCAAGATCACAATGAACTTGGACGTTTGCTTAAAGAAGAAGCCAAGGTAGTGCTAAATGACGGTATTACCTTTGGTTACGAAGGAGAAAAACATTTCCGTTTTAACGTAGCTACACCGACTACTGTTGTTGCAGAAGGGGTGAAACGTCTCGTTTCTGTCTTTGGAAAATAAGAAAAGTGATGCAAATAGCATCACTTTTCTTATTCTTATGAGTGCACATCGTAGATTTTCAAGTTTAGTAGAAGGTTTTCCTGAGTGGAGAAGATCTTGACATCCTGTTTGCCAGAAGTATTAAACCTAGCTAGAGTGTAGGTTTGGCCATTTGGAAAGAAGATTTCCAAGCTACGATTGTCTGTAATAAGCGTTATAGTAATATTATCAGTTTCCTTATAGCGACTGTCAGCTTGATAACCTTGACCATTTCCCAAGAGTCCATCGTAATAGTAAGAAGAGGCAGTTTGGCTACCATCCATGCTGTTGTTCAGTTCAGCAGCATAAGCAGAGACCTGATAGGTACCACCTGTTATTTGGTAGGCGATTTTAACGTAATCAGAGCCTTGCCAGATATCAATGTAGATATAGCCTCCTTCTTTCTTAATATTTGAAAAATGCAGTTGGTAATACCCTGCACTATTTTTTCCAGCCAGGTCAAGAAGGCCATTCGCATTTTGATTGTGACTTTTATCAATCCAAGGTTTTCTATTGTCACTGGTGAGAGGTCTTTGACTTGAGATGTTGCCATTTTGATTTTGGAGGGTTAATTGTTCATTCTTATAAAAAGGAGTAGACTGAATAATACCGTCCTTATCCAGTTGTAACTGTCTAGGTGTAGTGTAAAAACCAATAGTTTTTAGAAAATCACTCTTGGCCTCTTGGTCACTGTGAATGCCTGACGTGAAGTAGTTCCAATTACCAACCCAGCCAAGACTGATAAGGTTATGATTGCTTTCTTCGATTTGATTGCTTCCAGTGAAGTTAGCGCCATAATAGTCTGAGCCTTGATCTAAGCGTTTCGTTTCTGTGTCTGCAATAAATAAGCCGTTATCATCTAAATGCCCTACAGTATAGTAGGTTCCAGTTGTTTCACCTGAGGCTGTATCCTTAGCTCCAAAAAAGAGAACTTGCTTGTCCCGACCATCAGTTGTTGTCATTGTTTTTAGAACGGGACACTCGATAGGAGCGTTGTCCTGCCAGTTACGACCCTTAAAAAATGTTTCGGGTAGGATTTTGGAGTCTCCCTTGCTATCTGCTTTGGTCCAGTTGATACCATCTTGAGATTGATAAACACCTAAGGCGTCACCTTCAGCGATATACATGAGTAATTTGTCTTTGAAGTGGAAGACATAAGGATCGCGGAAATCTTTACCGTTATAGGATTGTTCCTTTGTCAATAAAGGTTTACCATCTTTTAAGGCTTTAGTAAAGCTAGCTCCCTTGTCGTTTGACTCACTAGCATAGATTGCCTGGCTTCCATCATCCATGAGCCCTGTAAAATAGGCGACAGGTTCTTCGTTTTGGATACCAGAAATCCCCTGACTATCTGTGACTACACTCCCTGTCCAAGCAGAATGCCATCCTTCTTTAGAGTCACCACCCTTTGCTGGTATAGCAGTCTCTTGTTTACTATAGGTGATAAAATCTTTAGTCGTTGTATGTGTCCAATCTTGACCGTTAGGTCCAAAAGGATCAGTAGCCCCATCTACAGAATGTAGAAAATAGATATCATAGTAGTTTCCTTCTTGATTCCACACAATAGTCTGTAGGTCGTTAGACCATCCTTTATGAGATGCTAGATGAAAGTTTTGACTCACAGAAGCTTTATTTGTTTTCGGGGAAGAATTGTTAACGCTCTCATTTTTTATTATAAAAACAAAAAATAAGATTAAAAAAATAAGAATAAAGATTAGAGGAGGATATTTTGATTCCATATAGTGATAATTCCTGATTAAATTGCTTTTTATATAGTTATTATTTTAACAAAAAAATAGTTTTTTACAAAAAATATCAATTTGTCATTAAAAAAAGATTGGAATTTAGATTAAAAAATGATAGAATAAAACATGTGAAAACCTAAAAGGAGAGTTTATATGGACAGTACAGTTAATTCACAGTCAAATACAGTAGCACCTAAGCAAGCAGAGTGCAAAAAGATGCGTTATAGCATCCGTAAGGTAGCCACAGTAGGGGCAACATCAGCACTCGTTGGTACCTTGGCATTTTTGGGTGCCACTCAGGTAAAAGCTGATCAAGTTACAGAAACAGTACCAGCTGTAGCTACTGCGACAGCAACACCAGAAACAAGCACAGCATCTCTAACGGTAGCCAGTGAAACAGCAACAAGTGTGGCAACTTCAGAAGCAGTTGAATCTTCAGTTGCACATTCAGAGGTTGCAACTACACCAGTTACAGAGACACAACCAAGCAACACAACTCCATCAGTAGTCGAAGAAAAGGCGTCTAGCACAGTAGTGACATCTTCATCAGATGCAACAACACCTTCAGCAACTGTTGCTGCGGTTTCTGCTCCAGCTCATACATCAGAGGCTGCAGTAGAGGCACCAACTTCAACAGCAAGCTCAGAAACAGCTGATACACACACTGAAGTAGCCCTTAAACCTACTGAAAACAGTGCTGCTAATGCAAACCTTAGCAAACTTAACGGTCGTATCAAGTCTATTGTTGAAGATAATATGACCTCAGATCAAATCGTTGCCTTGACTGAGGAAGAAATTAAAGCACTTAATAAAGTTGACTTTAGCGATGATGCTATCAAGGGTACAGGTACTAGCTTGACTTACCGTAACTTGAAAGATATCGTTGCTAGCTTCTTGAAGCAAGACAGCAAATTGGCAGTTCCTTACTTTAAAGCAGATACAATCATCAATATGCCTGCTTTCAACACTGTTGATGCCCAAACGATGAAAAAAGAAGAAATCGACGTTTGGGATTCTTGGCCAGTCCAAGATGCTGAGTCAGGTGTAGTAAGCAACTGGAACGGTTATCAGTTGGTTATCTCAATGGCCGGTGCACCAAATAAAAACTCAAACCACATTTACTTGCTCTATAGTAAATACGGAGATAATGACTTTACACATTGGAAAAATGCGGGTCCAATCTTTGGTTATAATGCCCTTGAAGATGACCAACAATGGTCAGGTTCAGCGACGGTAAACTCTGACGGTAGTATCCAACTTTACTACACTAAGAATGATACTAGTGGCGGTAAATTGAACTGGCAACAATTGGCTAGTGCTACACTTAACCTAGCTGTTGAAAACGACGAAGTTGTTATTAAGTCAGTTGAAAATGACCACATTCTCTTTGGTGGGGATAACTATCATTATCAAAGTTATCCAAAATTCATGAGTACTTTCAACGACGACCACAACCACGATGGAAATCCAGACCGTACAGATAACTACTGTCTTCGTGACCCACACATCATTGAAGATAACGGTAGTCGCTACCTTATTTTCGAATCAAATACAGGTGACGAAAACTACCAAGGCGAAAAACAAATCTACAACTGGTCAAACTATGGAGGAGATGACGCATTTAACCTTAAGTCATTCCTCAATATTGTCAATAATAAACACCTTTATAACCTTGCTTCATGGGCAAATGGTTCTATTGGTATCTTGAAACTTGACGACAACGAGAAAAATCCATCTGTAGCTGAACTTTATACACCACTTGTTACTAGCCATATGGTTACTGATGAAGTAGAACGTCCAAGTGTTGTTAAGATGGGTAACAAGTATTACCTCTTCACTGCTTCACGTATCAATAAATCTACGGATGCTGAAGGTACTGTGGCAGCGCGTGAAGCTGTCGGTGATGATGTTGTCATGCTTGGATTCGTATCAGACAGCCTCCGTGGAGAATACCGTCCACTTAATGGCTCAGGTGTGGTCTTGACAGCCTCTGTACCAGCTGACTGGCGTACATCTACCTATTCTTACTATGCGGTTCCTGTTGAAGGCTCATCAGATACTCTTTTGGTAACTTCTTACATGACTAACCGTGGTGGAATTGCCGGTGCTGAGAATAAATCAACATGGGCTCCAAGCTTCCTTATCAAGATGAATGCAGATGATACTACAGAAGTTCTTCCTAAGATGACGAATCAAGGTGACTGGATTTGGGATAAATCTAGTGAAAGCTTGGTACACGTAGCCGATCAAAACAGTGCTAAATTGCCAAACGAGGACTTTAATGTAGATTATTATGCGGTATCGGGTTATGGTCTTAAACCACATACTTATCCTACAGTTGATGGTTCAACAGGCGTTTCTGAAGCTCACGGTGTCTTGACTGTAACTGTTAAAGATGGTGAAGACAAGAAGGCAGATAAGCCAGAAACACCAGTAAGTCCAACAGAAGGTAACCATTCTGTTGATGATAAGTCTAACAAACCAGATACACCTTCTAAACCAGCAGACAATAATCAACCATCAACTAATAAAGAAGATAAACCAGCAACGCCGACGAATCCAGATTCTCCAGTTCGTAATCCGTTCCCTTATTTCGCAGACCGCCCATCTAATGATAATAATTCATCAGATGATCATCATGTAGAGGTTCCTGCGAAACCTTCAACAGAGGGTTCTGTTGGTGATCGTCGTCCAGTAGCTCAAGCTACAGAGATTGCGTCACCAGTACCAGAGGCTATTGTAGCAACTGGACCAACTGTTTCAACGACTCCTGTTAAAGAAGAGTCTGTCACTGAAACAGAAGCTCCAAAACCAGCTAAGTCTGAAGAGGAAGTTCAGTCTCACGGAGTCGCTAAAGCTGATGAAGTAACTAAGTCTGATGAGTCAAGTAAAGACAACAATACTAAAGTTGCTGCCAAACTTGCTACGACTCCTAAGACACCAAGTGATTCAGAAGGTTCAAACAGCAACATTCTTTCAATCTTGGCGACTATCTTTGCAGCCATTGCAAGTCTAGCTCTTCTTGGCTATGGTTTGGTCACAGGAAAGATTCATTTGCCTAAAAAATAATCCTTTTCAAAAACGTTTGCAGTAAAGCAAGCGTTTTTTTTGCCTTTTTGATATAATGGAGTGAATATAAAGCAAAGGAAGAAACTATTATGGGTAAATTTCAAGTTATTTCACATCCACTGATTCAACATAAACTTTCAATCCTCCGTCGTGAGGATACTTCTACTAAGGACTTCCGTGAGCTAGTTAATGAAATTGCTATGCTCATGGGTTACGAAGTTTCTCGTGACCTTCCTCTCGAAGAGGTTGAAATTCAAACACCAATTACAAAAACAGTACAAAAACAACTTTCTGGTAAGAAATTGGCGATTGTTCCAATTCTTCGTGCGGGTATTGGTATGGTCGATGGTTTCCTTAGCCTTGTACCAGCAGCTAAAGTTGGTCATATTGGTATGTATCGTGACGAGGAAACTCTTGAGCCGGTTGAGTACTTGGTTAAATTACCAGAAGACATTGATCAACGTCAGATTTTTGTAGTAGACCCAATGCTTGCGACTGGTGGTTCAGCAATCTTGGCAGTAGACTCACTTAAAAAACGTGGCGCTGCTAATATCAAGTTTGTTTGCTTGGTTGCAGCA
This sequence comes from Streptococcus sp. 27098_8_74, assembly GCF_041431705.1. NCBI lineage: Bacteria > Bacillati > Bacillota > Bacilli > Lactobacillales > Streptococcaceae > Streptococcus > Streptococcus sp. 27098_8_74. The sequence continues at coordinate 159 of NZ_JAPVYF010000032.1, read as the reverse complement.
CCAGAAGGTGTCAAAAAATTGCAAGATGCTCACCCAGATATCGATATCTACACAGCATCTTTGGATGAGAAACTTAATGAAAACGGTTATATTGTTCCAGGTCTTGGAGATGCAGGTGACCGTCTCTTTGGTACAAAATAAGTTAAAAAGGGAAAATTT
>NZ_JAPVYF010000031.1:0-21753 GCF_041431705.1 Streptococcus sp. 27098_8_74 | reverse complement strand
CAGGTCTAGCTTTTTTTGTTTTACGAAAACCACTAGCTGTGCTAGTGGTTCCGAAAAGCTTTTAGCGATATATCAAAAAAGTCCCCCTAATTGGTGAGTATACCACCGAAACTAAGTATTTCCTCATTTATGGGATATTTAAAGGGTAAAAGTAGCTTAATGATATTTGATCGACACGCTAATTTAAAGTATAAATCTGGAAATCGCAAATTTTGGTTTCGAGGGTTTTATGTTGATACGGTTGGGCGAAATCAGAAGTGACTTGAAGAATATATTCGTAATCAATTACAAAAGGTAGTGCTGAAGGGAAACCATTCGGTAGGCCTTTAGGCCTCGGCCGGTAACAGAGGCTTTTAGCCGAAGAGCAAGCCACCGGTTCTCACGGGTGGTTTTGACTGATCTGTTTGTCAACCGTAGTGAGTGACGAAAAGCTAATATCTAGAGTGGATATAGTGGTATAGGGTAATCTAGTTTTGTTTAAATCTGGATATGAGTGACAGTTTCAAAAACAAGGGAAACCTTAATATTTTACTCTTTAATTCCGATTAATTCTGTGGTATTCTTAATAAGTCTCATGAGTTCTTCCTAATGATGGTTTGGTCGCTTTTCATTATAGTTCTTATGGGACTTTTTGTGTATACTCAAAAAGCTCTATAATCTCTACAGTGGTTTTTACCCACTACAGAAATTATAGAGTCTACCATTTTTATAGTGACATATATGTCTCTATTTTATTTCTTATGTATCTCTTATAATAGATTTCGTAATTATTTTAATTACAAATATTTTATCTATTTATAGGAGGTTTAATGGAACAAGAAGTTTTTGTTCACGCATATGAAGTTGTAAGGCCGATTGTACTTAAGGCTAGTAGACAATATTTCATCCAACTTTGTGACCAAGCTGATATGGAGCAGGAAGCAATGATGACACTTTATCAGCTTTTAAAAAAGTTTCCTGAGTTAGCGTCTGATGATGATAAGCTTCGACGTTATTTCAAAACTAAGTTTAGGAATAGGTTGAATGATGAGGTTAGAAGACAGGAGTCTGTAAAACGACAAGCTAATAGACAATGTTATATCGAAATTTCAGATATTGCTTTTTGTCTTCCGAATAAAGAGTTAGATGCGGTAGATAGGCTTGTTTATGATGAGCAGCTTAATGCTTTCCGTAATCAGTTGTCTTCGGAAGATGCTACTAAGTTAGACCGTCTGCTAGCTGGAGAATGTTTTAGAGGTCGAAAAAAGATGATCAGGGAGTTAAAATTTTGGATGGTAGATTTTGATCCTTATAATGAAGAAGATTAATTTTGAATATAGATTCTAGTCTAGTATTATTGAGTAAAAGTCATAAAAAACACTTCGAAAGTAGATTTCTGTTATCTATCTTTTGAAGTGTTTTTAATGTAGTGTAAAGAATTTATTTTACTGCTATTGGGTTTCCAATGAATCTTGGAAGTTCAATGTTTTCTTTGATTAGAGCTTCTTGGTAAAGTTTTAAGAAATCAGCATAGATATGAGTTTGTTGTCCATTTTTCGTAAAAATATCAATACGAAATACTAGTTGTCCAGAAGGAGTTGTGCTTAATCCAATGATATTTGGAGCTCCACAGATTTGAGGATAGTTTTCAATGTTTTCTCGATTTACTTCTTGTATGATGCTTGTCACTTTATTGATATCGGTTGACGGATAGACTGGGATATCAATTTGAGCTCTCATGTCCCCTCGAGATTTGTTGGATACAATTGTGATATTTCTGTTAGGTATAAAATGGAGGGTTCCATCAAATCCTCGAATTTGAGTAGTTCGAATACCTACGGTTGAAACAAGGCCTGTAACGGCTCCTACTTCAACTGCGTCACCGACTTCAAATTGGTTTTCTAACAATATGAAAAAACCATTAACGACATCAGATAGGAAGCCCTGAGCTCCTAGACCAAGAGCAACTCCAGCAAGTCCTGCCCCAGCAAGGAGGCTAGATACTGGGACCCCAAGGATACTAAGAAGACAGTAAATAAGGAAGAAGTATAGCACGTAGTTCATGCAATTGTGTAGTAATCGTTCAATGGTTTTTTGTCGAGCAGGTGTTTGAATTGTCCAAGCTAGAGAGCGTCCCACTGTATGTTTAAAAAGGAAGTTGATAATCTTCTTACTAAGAAGAAAGATGATGAGGAGAATAAGGAGTTTAATCCCTTTCGTAATGAGTACCATTAGGGTCTCTTCAAAATTAAATTGTTGGATGTATCTTTGTAAAATATTCATAGATCTAGTTTATCAAAATTTTGATAAAGTAGCAGTTTCTAACGATTTTCTTGTGATTAAATTGGATAAAAAAACTTTTAAAAGGCTTTGAAATATGGTAAACTAAACTGTATCTATAAAAAATTTTAAGGAGAATGACTACATGTCTGTATCATTTGAAAACACAGCCACTAACCGTGGTGTGGTGACATTCACTATCGGTCAAGATAAAATTCAACCAGCTTTGGATCAAGCATTTAACAAGGTTAAAAAGAATTTGAACGCTCCAGGCTTCCGTAAAGGACACATGCCTCGTGCCGTATTTAACCAAAAATTTGGTGAAGAAGCTCTTTACGACGATGCTTTGAATGCAATTCTTCCAGCAGCTTATGAAGCAGCGATTGCTGAACTTGGTCTTGATGTTGTTGCACAACCAAAAATTGATGTAAAATCAATTGAAAAAGGTCAAGATTGGACACTTACTGCAGAAGTTGTTACAAAACCTGAAGTAAAACTTGGTGCATATAAAGATCTTGAAGTTTCAGTTGAAGCTTCTAAAGAAGTTACTGATGAAGAAGTTGATGCTAAGCTTGAAAACGAACGCAAAAACTTGGCTGAATTGGTTGTTAAAGAAGGTGCAGCTGAAAATGGCGACACTGTTGTTATCGACTTTGTTGGTTCAGTAGACGGTGTTGAATTTGATGGTGGTAAAGGTGAAAACCACTCTCTTGAACTTGGTTCAGGTCAATTTATCCCAGGTTTCGAAGACCAATTGGTTGGAGCAAAAGCTGGTGATGAAGTAGAAGTTAAAGTAACTTTCCCAGAAGACTATCAAGCTGCTGACCTTGCAGGTAAAGCTGCTGTATTTGTTACTAAAGTTAACGAAGTTAAAGCTAAAGAAGTTCCAGCTCTTGATGATGAGTTGGCTAAAGATCTTGACGATGAAGTTGAAACTCTTGACGAGTTGAAAGCTAAATACCGTAAGGAACTTGAAGCAGCTAAAGAAATCGCATTTGATGACGCTGTTGAAGGTGCTGCACTTGATTTGGCTGTTGAAAACGCTGAAATCGTTGAATTGCCAGCAGAAATGGTTGAAGACGAAGTTCACCGTGCTATGAACGAATTCATGGGTAACATGCAACGTCAAGGTATCTCTCCTGAAATGTACTTCCAAATCACTGGTACAACTCAAGAAGATCTTCACAAACAATATGAAGCTGACGCTGACAAACGTGTGAAAACTAACCTTGTTATCGAAGCTGTTGCTGCTGCTGAAGGATTCGACGCTACAGAAGAAGAAATCCAAAAAGAAATCAATGATCTTGCAGCTGAGTACAACATGGAAGTATCACAAGTTTCTGCACTTCTTTCACCTGAAATGCTTAAACACGATATCACTATGAAGAAAGCTGTTGAAGTTATCACAAGCACAGCAAAAGTTAAATAATATGACTAAAATCAAGTTTCTGTTGAGACTTGATTTTTTCTTCTATAAATGCTTTGACTATTGACTCTTTTTAGCGTAAAATAAAAGGTAGCGAAAAATTGATTGCTGAGCTATTTCTGATGGAAACTAGCTTGAGTAAGAATGAAGGAGAACCACTTTGGAACTAGACGTATTTGCTGGACAAGAAAAAAGTGAATTATCAATGATTGAAGTGGCCCGTGCTATCTTAGAAACACGTGGTCGTGATAATGAAATGTATTTCAATGATTTGGTCAATGAAATTCAAAATTACTTAGAAAAATCGGATGCTGATATCCGCAATGCTTTGCCATTCTTTTATTCAGATTTGAATACGGATGGAAGTTTCATTCCACTAGGTGATAACAAATGGGGCTTGCGTTCATGGTATGCAATTGATGAAATCGATGAAGAGGTCATCACATTGGAAGATACTGATGAAAATGCACCAAAACGTAAGAACAAGAAAGTTAATGCCTTCATGGATGGTGATGAAGATGCCATCGATTATAATGACGATGATCCAGAAGACGAAAACTTCACACCTGATTCTGATAGTCTTGAATATGACGACGATAGCGAAGATGATGAGAAAGCCGAAGTGGAATCTTATGACTCTGAGTTGAATGAAATTATTCCAGATGATGATTTGGATGATGTTGAGTTGTCAGAAGAAGATGATGACGATGACTATGAGGATGAGTCAAACGACTAAGTTTTCATTGACAAATGGTCTTGGATAGTTTAGACTATTTATCGGGCACCTCTTTTGAAGAGGTCATGATTAAGGCTCCCAGAGTGAAACTCTTGGGGGTCATTTTTGTTTTTAGTCATTTACTGGACTTGTCTAAGGTGAGGTACTTTGTACTGCTCCAATCAGGTACTAGGAAAGGGCTGTCGTGATTATTTGAGTGGGTAATCAATCTACTATCTGTAGTTGTTTTGAATAATATTATAAGGAGTTAACATGACAAAATATATTTTCGTCACTGGTGGTGTGGTATCTTCAATTGGTAAAGGGATTGTAGCTGCAAGTCTTGGACGTTTGCTTAAGAACCGTGGTCTTAAGGTTACGATTCAAAAATTCGATCCTTACATCAATATTGACCCAGGGACAATGAGTCCTTACCAACACGGTGAAGTTTATGTCACTGATGATGGTGCTGAAACTGACCTTGACCTTGGTCACTACGAACGTTTTATTGATATCAATCTTAATAAATACTCTAACGTGACTACTGGTAAGATTTACAGCGAAGTTTTGCGTAAGGAACGTAAAGGGGAGTATCTTGGTGCGACTGTTCAGGTGATTCCGCATATCACCGATGCTTTGAAAGACAAGATTAAGCGTGCAGCGACAACGACTGATTCAGATGTCATTATCACTGAAGTTGGTGGTACGGTTGGGGATATTGAAAGTCTTCCATTCCTTGAAGCTCTTCGTCAAATGAAGGCTGATGTGGGTTCTGATAATGTTATGTATATCCACACAACGCTTCTTCCTTATTTGAAGGCTGCTGGTGAAATGAAGACAAAACCAACGCAACACTCTGTTAAGGAATTGCGTGGTTTGGGTATCCAACCAAATATGTTGGTTATTCGTACAGAACAACCTGCTGGTCAAGGAATTAAGAATAAATTGGCTCAGTTCTGTGATGTTGCACCTGAGGCTGTTATCGAATCACTCGACGTGGAACATATCTATCAAGTGCCACTTAATATGCAGGCTCAAGGTATGGATCAAATCGTTTGTGATCATTTGAAACTAGATGCTCCAGCTGCAGATATGACAGAATGGTCTGCTATGGTTGATAAGGTACTTAATCTTAAGAAGACAACTAAGATTGCCCTTGTCGGTAAGTATGTGGAGCTTCACGATGCTTACTTGTCAGTGGTTGAAGCACTTAAACACTCTGGTTTGGCAAATGATACTGCTATTGATATTGACTGGGTCAATGCTAATGATTTGACTGCTGAAAATGTTGCCTCTCGTTTGGCTGATGCTGATGGTATTATTGTTCCTGGTGGTTTCGGTCAACGTGGTACTGAAGGTAAGATTCAAGCTATTCGTTATGCACGTGAAAATGATGTGCCAATGTTAGGTGTCTGTCTCGGTATGCAATTGACATGTATTGAGTTTGCTCGCCACGTTCTTCACTTGGATGGCGCTAATTCAGCTGAGCTTGATCCAAACACAAAATATCCAATTATCGATATTATGCGTGATCAAATTGACATTGAAGACATGGGTGGTACTCTTCGTCTTGGTCTTTACCCATGTAAGTTGAAACCAGGTTCTAAGGCAGCTGCCGCTTATGGCAACCAGGAAGTTGTTCAACGTCGTCACCGTCACCGTTATGAGTTTAATACCAAGTTCCGTGAACAGTTTGAGGCTGAAGGCTTTGTCTTCTCAGGTGTGTCACCAGATAATCGTTTGATGGAAGTGGTGGAGCTCCCAGACAAGAAATTCTTTGTGGCAGCACAATACCACCCAGAATACCATAGCCGTCCAAATCATGCGGAAGAACTTTACAGTGCCTTTGTGACAGCAGCGGTTGAAAATGCTAAATAATTATCTAAGACAGAGTGGGATAGCCTACTCTGTTTTTTATTGGCTCCTTTTATGCTAAAATAAAGGGAATAATAAGAAAGAACGAGGAAAACAAATGGCTAAATTCGGCTTTTTGTCAGTATTAGAAGAAGAACTGGATAAGCACCTGGACTATGATTTTGCGATGGACTGGGATAAAAAGAATCATGCTGTGGAAGTAACGTTCATCCTAGAAGCGCAAAACAGTAGTAATGTGGAGACTATTGATGCTAAGGGTGAAGTGTCTGATGAAGATGTCATTTTTGAGGATTACGTGCTCTTTTATAATCCAGCAAAATCACGTTTTGATGAAGAGGACTACCTAGTGACAATTCCATATGAACCTAAGAAAGGTCTATCTCGTGAGTTTTTGTCCTATTTTGCGGAGACCTTGAATGAGGTGGCAACAGAAGGATTGAGTGACTTGATGGATTTTCTATCTGATGATGGACCTGAGGAATTCGGTTTGGTTTGGGACAAAGAAGCTTTCGAAAAAGGGAAAGCTCAACTTGAAGAGAAGGAATTTTTTGCTTATCCAAGGTATTAAAGGGAGCGAAAAGGGATGGATACTTATTTAAAAGATCAGTTCGATTTTACAGGTGTTAAAGCTGCCTTACTCGTAGAGCAAAGTATTTTAGTCATTCTCAGAGATAATAAACCAGATATTCCTTGGCCAAATACATGGGAGTTGCCAGGTGGTGGAAGAGAAGGTCAAGAAACGCCTCTTGAATGTCTTCAACGTGAGGTCTGGGAGGAGCTGGGCTTGACTTTGAAAGAGGAATCTATTATTTGGTCGAAAATCTATCCTAGTATGTTGGATAAAGATAGGTCAGCTGTTTTTGTGGTTGGTCAAATTAGCCAAGAGCAGTATCGTGAGATTCGTTTTGGTGACGAGGGACAGGAATTTAAACTAATGCCTATAGAGGATTTTATAAAAGCAGAAGGAGTCATTCCCCAGTTGCAGGAACGAGTACGTGATTATGTGGAGAGGTATTAAATTATGAAGCGTGGTAAAAACATTAACATGTTTCTTATGGATGGTGAAGTAACGGGGAAAATCAAATGTACCTTATCCAATTGGACTGGTGTGATTTATAAAATTTCTCGAATTCAATTGGCTGATCTAAAATCACGTGATGAATTGAAACAAACTGGTATTTATTTCTTATTTGGACGTGATGAAGATAAACAAAAGAATGTTACTTACATTGGCCAGGCAACGAATAGGAAGAATGGTGAAGGGGTGCTTTTGCGTGTGCAGGAGCATACTCGTGATAGTCATGCAGATTATTTTAATGATGTCATAATTTTAACGACACAGAATAATTCCTTTGGCCCCACAGAGATTAGCTACTTGGAGAATAAATTTACTCAGTTAGCAAAAGAGTCAGGGCGTTACATTGTAAAAAATGGTAATGAGCCAAATCCTGGGAATGTGACGGAAGAAAAACAATCTGAACTGGATGAAGTAGTTGAAAATGTTTTAATGATTGTTGGGACATTGGGGTATCGAGTTTTTATTCCTATGACAACGAATGTAGATCAGCAAACTCGCAATGATGCAGAGCAGTATTTGTACTTGAAGAGAAAAATGAAGAAATCAAATTATTGAGGCGAAATGTGAGAGAACAACAGAAGGTTTTGTTGTTTTAGAAGGTAGTCAAGTTGAGATGATAGATTCACCAGCAATACCTACCAGCCTGAAGGAATTGCGTAAGGAATTAATCAAAGAAAATGTAATTAAAGATGGTATCTTACAAGAAAAACAGCTTTTCTCTAGTCCCTCTTATGCAGCAGCATTTGTCTTAGGAATGAATACGAACGGTCGAATGGATTGGAAAGATAAAGATGGCAAGACCTTAAAAGAATTAGAAGAAATGATATATTATTAAGGAGAAATAAATGGACAAATGGCAAGAATTAACGATTGAAGTTAATCGCGAGGTCGAAGAAGCGGCTTCTAATATTTTAATTGAGTCTGGGAGCCAAGGTGTGGCTATTGATGATAGTGCAGATTATTTGGAAAATGCGGACCGTTTTGGGGAACTTTATCCTGAGGTTGAGCAGGTAGAGACGGTTAAAATTACGGCTTATTATCCGGAATCAGCAGATATCGAGGCCATTACCAAGCAGGTTAATGAGCGTTTGGCTGAGTTAACGGATTTTGGTCTTGAAACAGGAGATATTCACTTGGCTACTCAAGAATTGGTTGAAGAGGATTGGGCTGAGAATTGGAAGAAGTACTATGAACCAGCTCGCATTACCCATGATTTGACTATCGTACCGTCATGGACGGATTATGAGGCATCAGTAGGTGAGAAGATTATCAAGCTAGATCCTGGTATGGCCTTTGGGACAGGAACACATCCAACGACTAAGATGAGCCTCTTTGCCTTGGAGCAGGTGCTTCGTGGTGGTGAGACGGTGATTGATGTGGGGACTGGTTCAGGAGTCCTCTCGATTGCTAGCTCTCTGCTTGGTGCCAAGGAAATCTACGCTTATGACCTTGATGATGTGGCGGTTCGAGTGGCACAGGAAAATATTGATATGAATCCTGATATGGAAAATATCCACGTTGCTGCGGGAGATCTTTTGAAGGGTGTGACGCAAGAAGCTGATGTTATCGTGGCTAATATTTTGGCGGACATTCTCATTCATCTGACAGAAGATGCCTACCGTTTGGTTAAGGATGAAGGTTACTTGATTATGTCAGGCATTATCTCTGAAAAATGGGATATGGTGCGTGAATCGGCTGAGAAAGCAGGTTTCTTCCTAGAAACTCACATGGTTCAGGGAGAGTGGAATGCTTGTGTCTTCAAGAAGACAGATGATATTTCAGGTGTGATTGGAGGCTAAATGCAACAGTATTTTATAAAGGGGAAGGTTGAAAATCCAGTAATCATCAAGGATAAGGATACTGTGAAGCATATGTTTAACGTTATGCGTTTGACAGAGGATGATCAGGTTGTCTTGGTTTTTGAAGATGGTATCAAGCGTCTTGCGCGTGTGACTGACCGTGAGAATCACGTCTTTGAAGTGATTGAAGATTTAACTGATAATGTCGAGATGCCTGTTTCTGTAACCATTGCCTCAGGTTTTCCCAAGGGAGATAAACTGGAGTTGGTGACACAAAAGGCAACAGAGCTTGGAGCTCAGGCTATTTGGGCCTTCCCTGCCGACTGGTCTGTGGTTAAGTGGTATGGTAAGAAGCTAGCCAAGAAGGAAGATAAACTTGCCAAGATTGGTCTAGGAGCTGCAGAACAATCTAAGCGTAATCGTGTTCCAGAAGTCAGATTGTTCGAGAAAAAAGGGGAATTTCTATCAGAATTAGATAATTTTGATAAGATTTTTATCGCCTATGAGGAAACAGCCAAAGCAGGTGAGTTGGCTACTCTAGCTCGTGAGTTGGCTCAGGTAGAGAGTGGTCAGAAAATTCTCTTTATCTTTGGACCAGAAGGTGGTATCTCTCCGTCTGAGATTGATGCCTTTGAAGAAGCTGGCGGTGTTAAAATTGGCCTTGGACCGCGCATTATGCGGACGGAAACCGCTCCTCTCTACGCTTTGAGTAGTGTCAGTTATGCCTTGGAATTGAATAAGTAAGAGAAAGTTGGCCTTGTTCCAACTTTTTTTGTATTTGACACTTTTAAGCTAAGATTGCATCGTGCCATTAGTTTTGTATGACAAATTGAGCATTTCTAAAAAAGTTGATAATCTTATTTAGATTTAATATAATTGTACTATCTTTATAAAAGGGGAAGATTTTTAATGAAAACGAATCGTTATGTGACTCAATCTGCTGTGGTTTTGGGCCTTTTTGCTCTCTTGACTGTGCCACAAGTCCTAGGTCATGCTGATGAGGCAACCGCACCAGTACCAACTACTTCAACTGAAACTGTGACAGATAGTGGGACTGTTGCCGTATCTGGACAAGGAACTTCGGGAACAGCTGTTCAAGGAGGAACAGAAACTGTTTCTACTACAGCAACAGCAGTAGCGACAAATGCGTCTGCAGAGCCATCAGCTAATACCTCAACGGCCCAAGCAAGTCAAGAAGCCAGTGCTGTTTTGACGAATGCCAATCAGGTGACACCGGCAGTGCCAGTACAGGCTGAAACTGTTACAGAGCCTGCTCATGAGGGGCAGACCGTTGATATGCAGATTTTGTCAACAACAGATCTTCATACCAACTTGGTTAACTATGATTATTATCAAGATAAGCCGTCTCAAACAGTTGGTTTGTCTAAAACTGCTGTTCTTATCAAAAAAGCCCGTGAAACTAATCCCAATACGGTCTTAGTGGACAGTGGGGATACGATTCAGGGAACTCCTTTTGGGACTTATAAGGCTTTGATTGACCCTGTTGCCCAAGGTGAGACTCACCCTATGTACAAGGCCTTTGAGATGCTGGGCTACGATGCCGAAACACTTGGAAACCACGAGTTTAACTATGGTCTAGAATTTTTGGATCGTATGGTTAAGGCTGCTAAGATTAACATTATCAATGCCAATGTGCGTAATGCTCAGACAGGTGACTACTATTACAACCCTTATAAGATTGTTAACAAGACCTTTACTGATACGGACGGCAAACAGGTAACACTAAAAATCGGTATTACTGGTGTCCTTCCAACACAGATTTTGGTTTGGGATAAGGCCAACCTTGAAGGTAAGGTAACCGTTGATGATCCAATGGAGGCTGTTAAGGCTATCGTTCCTAAGATGAAGGCTGCAGGAGCTGACTATATTCTTGTTGCTGCTCACTCTGGTATTGGTGATAATGAATACACTAAGAACGAAGAAAATGAGGGTTACCAAATTGCTGGTATCGAAGGCGTTGATGCTGTTGCGACAGGGCATTCTCATGCGGATTTCCCAAATGGAGATGGTACAAGTTTTTATGCGAAATACCCTGGTGTAGATGATGTCAATGGTCTCATCAATGGGAAACCTGTGGTTATGGCTGGTAAATTCGGAGATCATCTAGGCATCATGGATGTCAAATTGACTTACACGGATGGTAAATGGAAAGTTGTTAACAGTAAGGCCAAGCTTGAAAAGATTGATACTAAGTCAGATGTTGCGGACAAGGACTTAATTAATATGGCTGCTCATGACCATAATGGAACAATCAACTATGTTCGTAAGGAAGTTGGTGAGACTACTGCACCAATTACTAGCTATTTTGCTCAGGTTCAGGACGATCCATCTATTCAAATCGTTAATAATGCACAACTATGGTATGCTAAAAAACAAGTAGCGGGAACAGCAGATGCGAATCTTCCACTCCTCTCAGCTGCAGCACCTTTCAAGGCGGGGACTCGTGGGGATGCGACCTACTATACCGATATTCCAGCAGGACCATTAGCCATTAAGAATGTCGCGGACCTCTACCTCTACGACAATGTTACTGCCCTACTCAAGGTGACTGGTGCACAAATAAAAGAATGGTTGGAAATGTCTGCAGGACAGTTCAATCAAATTGATCCTAATAGCAAAGAGCCACAACAACTCATTAATAGTAGCTATCGCTCATACAATTACGATGTGATTGATGGGTTGACTTATAAGTTTGATTTGACACAACCTAACAAATACGATCGTGAAGGTAAGTTGGTTAACCCAGATGCTAGTCGTGTTCGTGACTTGACTTATCAAGGTAAACCCATTGATTTGAATCAGACTTTCCTTGTCGTGACTAACAACTATCGTGCGACTGGTAACTTCCCTGGTGTTAAGGATGCTGCAGAAAAACGTCTCCTCAATCTTGAGAATCGTCAGGCAATCATTGATTATATCGTTAGTGAGAAAACGATTAACCCAACGGCTGATGGAAATTGGAGTTTCGTTCCTAATATTACGAATGCAGATATCCGTTTTGCCTCATCTGACAATGCACGTGCCCACCTTGCTGGTCAGGATGCCATTAGTTATGTAGGACCATCAACACAAGCAGGATTTGCAGAGTACCGCTTTGTTGTTAAGGAAAAGGCAAATCAAGTTGAGGATACGACTAAGAAAGAATCTGAGAAGTCACCAAAAGGTGTTGAGATGGCAGACCAAACTAAGCATGTGAAACCAAATGCTACTGCAGTTGCTAGCATGGCTAAACCTGCTTCAGCTATCCAATTGTCAAACGCTCAAGTCGTTATCTTACCTCAAGATCAAGTGCAAGAAACTCAAGGTTCAAGTTCAGTTAAGGCCTTGCCAAACACTGGTTCAGACGAATCTATGTCAGCAACTTTAGCTGGTATGGTTCTTATGACCTTGGCTGGATTCTTTGGAATCAAAAAACACGAAAAAAATTAAGCAAAGGAAAAAGCCCCTGTCAGGGGCTTTTTTGCTGTAGTTTTAGCGTTGGTTAAAGTTCTTTTGTGCTTCTAGAATAATAGGTGCCAGACGTTCGATATCAGACTGTGTGCCACGAAGCTCAAAGTCTCCCAACATAGGGAAGCCAAAACGTTGACTGTATTGTTTGGCGGTTAGGCAGTACTGGTTATTGAAGTTACGGTTACCAGAACCGATGATACCAAAGCAACGTTTGTGGTTATCATGGGCTGCGATAAAATCTCCCAGTGGATTGGTTAGGATTTCGACATCTCCATTGTCCACGCCATTTCCACCTTCAAGGTAGGTTGGCAAGAGTGCGACAAAGGGTTCATCTACTTGGAAGGTTTCATGATTAAGCTCTTTAATATTGATTTGGCGACATTCAATCCCGTGGTTGAGGGATAGGTAGTCAGACATACGTTTGACAAAGCTTTGGGTATTGCCACTTAGACTAATATAAACGAGGGTAAGTTGAGACATAAGCGTCCTCTTTCTATCTATATCTTGTGTTTGCTCAATCATTCTAACACAAGATGTTGTGCTTTTCAAGTTAGCTCCTTGTGATTAAGAATTGCCTATCTAGCTCTTTTTCTTTACTTGTAAAAGTGATAAAATAAAGGTTATTATAAAGAAGCGAAGGAAGAAATCATGGCTAAAGATAAAAATGTAACAGGAGAAGAAATTTTAGACATTTGCTCGGCCTACATGTCAGCAGATGATTTGAAATTAGTTGAAAAAGCCTGGCATTATGCGACAGATGCTCATAGTGGGCAATCTCGTCAGTCAGGAGAACCTTATATTATTCACCCTATTCAAGTGGCAGGTATCCTGGCAGACCTTCATCTTGATGCAGTGACAGTAGCCTGTGGTTTCTTACACGATGTCGTTGAAGACACCGAAAAAACGCTCGATGATTTGGAAACGGATTTTGGTACGGATGTACGAAATATCGTAGACGGTGTTACTAAGCTTGGTAAGGTTGAGTACAAGTCCCACGAGGAGCAGTTGGCTGAAAACCACCGTAAGATGCTTATGGCCATGTCTAAGGATATCCGTGTCATCTTGGTTAAATTGGCCGACCGTTTACACAATATGCGTACCCTAAAGCATCTTCGCAAGGATAAGCAAGAGCGCATTTCTCGTGAAACCATGGAAATCTATGCTCCTTTGGCTCACCGTCTGGGTATCAGTCGTATCAAATGGGAATTGGAAGATATGTCCTTCCGTTACCTTAATGAGGTGGAATTCTACAAGATTTCTCACATGATGAAGGAAAAACGTCGTGAGCGTGAGGAACTTGTGGACGAGATTGTCGATAAAATTAAGACCTACACAGCTGAACAAGGACTTGTTGGTGATGTTTATGGTCGTCCAAAGCATATCTACTCTATTTATCGTAAGATGCGCGACAAGAAAAAGCGCTTCGATCAAATTTATGATTTGATTGCCATCCGTTGTGTTATGGAGACGCACAGTGATGTTTATGCCATGTTGGGATATATTCATGAGCTCTGGCGTCCGATGCCTGGCCGTTTCAAAGACTATATTGCCAATCCTAAATCCAATGGTTACCAGTCTATCCATACAACGGTTTATGGACCAAAAGGACCTATTGAAATCCAAATCCGTACCAAGGAAATGCACCAAGTTGCCGAATACGGGGTTGCAGCTCACTGGGCTTACAAGAAAGGGATTAAGGGCAAGGTAGATTCAAAAGAGTCCGCTTTGGGAATGAACTGGATTAAAGATCTTGTTGAACTTCAAGATGCCTCAAATGGTGATGCTATGGGATTTGTAGACTCTGTTAAAGAGGATATCTTCTCAGAGCGTATTTATGTCTTTACGCCAAATGGTGCTGTTCAGGAATTGCCTAAAGATTCAGGACCTATTGACTTTGCCTATGCTATCCATACCCAAGTTGGAGAGAAGGCTACAGGTGCTAAGGTTAATGGCCGTATGGTTCCCTTGACTGCCAAACTTAAGACAGGTGATGTGGTTGAGATTGTCACTAATGCCAATTCTTTTGGTCCTAGTCGTGACTGGATTAAGATGGTCAAGACAACCAAGGCCAGAAATAAAATTCGACAATTCTTTAAGAATCAGGATAAGGAAGCTTCTATCACCAAGGGTCGTGAGCTTTTGATTGCCTACTTCCAAGAGCATGGCTATATTGCCAATAAGTACCTAGACAAGAAACATATTGAGGAAATTCTCCCTCGTATGAGTGTGCGTAGTGAAGAGGCTCTCTATGCCGCTGTTGGCTTTGGCGAAATTAGTGCTGCTGCTGTTTTCAATCGTCTGACAGAAAAAGAACGCCGTGAGGAAGAGCGTGCTAAGGCAAAAGCTGAAGCTGAAGAGCTAATGAACGGTGGCGAGGTTAAGACTGAGAAGAAAGAAGTTCTTAAGGTTAAGAGTGAAAATGGCGTTATCATTCAAGGTGCTTCAGGTCTCCTCATGCGTATCGCTAAGTGCTGTAACCCAGTTCCTGGAGATGAGATTGAAGGTTACATTACCAAGGGTCGTGGTATCGCTATTCACCGTTCAGATTGTAATAATATCAAGAGTCAAGAAGGTTATGAACAACGTTTAATCGAAGTGGAGTGGGATGAACGTAATGCCAATAAATCTTATTTGGCAGAGATTGACATCTATGGCCTTAACCGTTCTGGTCTGTTGAATGATGTTCTTCAAATCTTGTCAAATACGACCAAGAGCATCGCTACGGTCAATGCGCAACCGACTAAGGACATGAAGTTTGCCAATATTCACGTTAGCTTTGAAATTGCAAACCTTATTGAATTGACCGGTCTAGTGGATAAGATTAAAATTATCCCAGACGTTTATAGCGTTAAACGTACAAATGGTTAAGGAGTTACTGCGATGAAGATTGTGATTCAGCGCGTGCAAAGTGCCTCTGTGGTTATTGAGGATTCTACGGTTGGTGCCATTAAACAGGGGCTCTTACTCTTGGTCGGAGTTGGTCCAGAGGATACCAAAGAGGACCTAGAGTATGCAGTTCGTAAGATTGTCAATATGCGTATTTTTTCAGATGAAGATGGCAAGATGAATCTTTCTGTTAAGGATATTGATGGCCAGATTTTGTCGATTTCTCAGTTTACGCTTTTTGCAGATACGAAAAAAGGGAATAGACCAGCATTTACGGGAGCTGCAAAGCCTGACATGGCTAGCCAGTTCTATGACGATTTCAACCAATCCTTGTCAGCTCATGTTCCTGTAGAAAGAGGACGCTTTGGTGCAGATATGCAGGTTAGTCTGGTCAATGACGGACCTGTGACCATTATTTTAGATACTAAAAATCGATAAACAAACCATTTCTCGCCTTGTGTGAGAGGTGGTTTTTTTTACTCTCATCGTATGGGCAATTTAGGTGCTCGATTTTCATTATTTGGGATTTATTTTTGTTATTTTAAGTAGGCTTAACCAAGTGAATATTTAATGAAATTAGAAAATGTTTTTCTCAAATTTCTGAAAAAATCTGACCATTCATGATGAAAAAATTACCGTTTACGAGGATTGCCGGAAATTCCCTTGTCTTACAAAAAAGATTAAGTTAACATTAGTTTCATAAGAAACACCAAGCGATTTTTATGAAACTAAAAAATAACTCGAGTTCACAGCATGCAAATACCAATAGTGATAATTTGAAACGCCGAGGTGATTTAAACTTTTTTTAGAGGGATAGAGAGATATGTCAAAGAAAGTAGCGTCAACTAAATTATTATCAGGGTTGTTTGTAGCCGGCGGTGTCCTAGGGATGAATCAGGTCGCCAAGGCAGATAGCATGGTCAGTTCAGAAGCAACAAAACCAGTCATTACAACTGAAGCAGATAACTTGGTGGTGGTACCAACGGAGGCAGTTGCTCCAGTTGCGACAACAGAAGTAGGTCCATCATCTGCCGCTGTTGCGACAGATACTGCAACAACAGCAACAGCTTCTACAATATTTTCACAAGCTGTGTCAGCAGAGAGTGCTAGCTCAGAAATGCTTGTAGCCAGTGAAGCACTAGATCCTGAGTCAGCTGCTGTGGAAACCATCACATCATCATCTGATAATGCTACTGAAGCAGGACGCCATTCAACTGCTCAAGTAACACCAGTTACAGAAGTGACAGAGCAAAACTTGAATGGTGATGCCTACTTGACAGATCCAGAAACAACAAAAGCAGCCTATAGCAAGACAGATGGTGATATTAATTATTCCGTTGTTGTGTCTAATCCAACAGCAGAAACTAAGACGATGACTGTCAACTTGACACTTCAACATGCTTCAGAAATCATCGGTCAAGATAACGTTGACCTTACGCTAGCGGCAGGAGCTTCAGCTAAGGTTTCAAACTTGACAGTAGCGTCAGAGTGGTTGACAAACAATACAGGTTACTTGGTGACAATCAGTGTCAACGATAAATCAGGTAGTACTTTGTCAAGCAAGCGTGCTGGCTTGTCTGTTGAAGATGATTGGACAGTTTTCCCACGTTACGGTATCGTAGCAGGTTCGCCAACTGATCAAAACAGTATTCTTGTTAAAAATCTTGAAGCCTACCGTAAAGAGCTTGAGCTCATGAAGTCTATGAATATTAACTCATATTTCTTCTATGATGCTTATAATGAAGCTACAGATCCTTTCCCAGAAGGTGTCGATAGCTTTGTTCAAAAATGGAATACCTGGAGTCATACTCAGGTTGACACTAAGGCTGTTAAAGAATTGGTTGACCAAGTTCATAAGTCAGGTGCTGTTGCCATGCTTTATAACATGATTTCAGCAGATTCAAATCCAAAGAATCCAGCACTTCCACTTGCTGCTTTGGCTTATAACTTCTACGATAGCTTTGGTAAGAAGGGTGAACCGATGACTTACACTATCGGTGATAACCCAACTCAAGTTTACTATGATCCAGCGAATCCAGATTGGCAAAAATACATCGCAGGTGTCATGAAATCAGCTATGGATCGTATGGGATTCGATGGTTGGCAAGGTGATACAATTGGTGACAACCGTGTGACTGATTATGAGCACCGTAACAGCACAGACGAGGCTGACTCACACATGATGTCTGATTCCTATGCGTCATTTATTAATGCCATGAAGGACCTCATCGGTGAAAAGTACTACATCACAATCAATGATGTTAATGGTGGTAATGATGATAAACTAGTCAAGGCACGTCAAGATGTTGTTTATAATGAGCTTTGGACAAACGGTGGTTCAGTTATTCCAGGACGTATGCAGGTTGCCTATGGTGATTTGAAAGCACGTATCGATATGGTACGCAATAAAACTGGTAAATCACTTATCGTTGGTGCCTACATGGAAGAACCAGGGATTGACTATACTGTTCCTGGCGGAAAAGCAACTAACGGTGCTGGTAAAGATGCCCTTGCTGGTAAACCATTGCAAGCTGACGCGACACTTCTCGTAGATGCGACAGTAGCTGCAGCCGGTGGCTATCACATGTCCATTGCAGCCCTTGCCAATGCTAATGCAGCCCTTAACGTTCTTCA
The DNA here is from genome assembly GCF_041431705.1 of Streptococcus sp. 27098_8_74. Lineage (NCBI taxonomy): Bacteria > Bacillati > Bacillota > Bacilli > Lactobacillales > Streptococcaceae > Streptococcus > Streptococcus sp. 27098_8_74. Next base: position 3,610 of record NZ_JAPVYF010000031.1, on the reverse strand, counting down.
AAGTGCTTATTACCCAACGCAATACCTCAGTGTAGCTAAGGACACTATTCGTAAGCTTTACAATTACCAACAGTTTATCACTGCTTATGAAAATCTTCTCCGTGGTGAGGGTGTGACTAACAGCACTCAGTCTGTATCTACCAAGAATGCGGCTGGTGAAATCCTTTCTAAAGATGCTCTTGGTGTGACAGGAGATCAAGTTTGGACATTTGCTAAATCAGGAAAAGGTTTCTCAACTGTTCAAATGATTAACATGATGGGCATCAATGCGGGCTGGCATAATGAAGAGGGTTATGCGGACAATAAAACACCGGACGCACAAGAAAATCTCACAATTCGTCTTAGCCTAGCAGGTAAAACAGCTCAAGAAGCAGCTAAAATTGCTGATCAAGTCTATGTGACATCACCAGATGATTGGGCAACTTCAAGCATGAAGAAGGCACAAGCAAGCCTTGAAACAGATGAAAATGGTCAACCAGTGCTTGCCATTTCAGTTCCTAAACTAACTCTTTGGGACATGCTCTATATCAAGGAAGACACAACAGCAACACCGGTAGAACCAGTTATCTTGAAACCAGTTACTAACCAAGCTAGTAAGAAAGCAGATAATACCGTAACATCTGAAGCAAGCTCAGAAACAGCTAAATCAGAAAATACAACAGTAAACAAAGGTTCAGAGGCTCCAACTAATACGAAACCATCTGTTGAAGCTCCTAAACTCGATGAAACAACCAAACCAGCACCATCAGTTGACGAGTTAGTAAACTCAGCAGCTGTTCCAGTGGCGATAGCTGTGTCTGAGACCGCACATGATAAGAAAGATGACAACTCAGTATCTAATACGGATCAAGGTACAGTAGCGTCAGATTCAATCACTGCACCAGCTTCAGAGGCTGCAAGCACAGTTGCCTCAACAGTCTCATCAGAAGTATCAGAAAGTGCAACAGTATCATCGGAAGCATCAGAAACTGAAAATAGTTCAGCAGCATCGACTTCAGAGTCAGCAATTTCAACGACGACAGCAATTTCAGAATCACATGCAGTAGTTGAACCAGTGGCTTCTTTGACAGAATCAGAAAGTCAGGCAAGCACTAGCCTTGTTTCAGAAACTACAAGCACAATTGTCTCAGTTGCTCCGTCAGAAGTATCAGAAAGCACAACAGTATCATCGAAGGTCTCAGAAACTGATATTATCTCAGAAGCATCAACTTCAGAGACTTCAGCATCTGAATCAGAGAATTCAATCAGCACAGTCGTTTCAGAATCAGAAGTAGTTGAAGAACCAGCTGTTTCATTGACAGAATCAGAAAGTCAAGTGAGCACTTCAGAAGTGACTTCGGCAATTTCAGAAACAGTGAGCACGTCTGAGGAAGTCATCCTTGATGGACTATCAGAAAACATCAATAGTTGGAATAGCCTCTCTGCAGCTCCTCGCGTCTCAGAAAACTTACCAAGTACTTCTGAAACGATTACAGAAGCAGCATCACTCTTTAGCAATTATGCAAGATATTCAGAAACAGCAAGCTCAGAATCTCACTCTATGGTAGCAGCTTCTTCAGAAGCTTCAATTGAAAAATTAGCAGTATCAATCTTGAAAGATACTGAGGGTGGCTTGTACGATGCAACTACAATCAGAAATATTGTTGAGATGATTGATAGCATTACAACAAATGTTAGCTATACTCGCAGTAGCCGTCAAGACCTTATCAATACAGCTTCGTCAGATAACACTTACAGTGGTAGCCAAGATCTTAACCTTGCAAGTAAGACAACGACGCAAGCAGGTGAAAAAGGAACAACTGAAGATCTTAAGGCTACAATTGCTAAAACAGCAAAATCTCACAAGTGGGGAGAACATGCTGTAGCTATCCTTACAGCCATTGTCCTTGCAGGTGCGGCAACCCTTGCAGCTCTTCGTAACTTCTTGATGTCAAAAAAAGTTGATAAATAATAAGTAGAACTCTTTGTGTAAACAAGGAGTTTTCTTTATACTGGCTGCTATTTTTTCTGAAAATTGTGATACAATAGAAATAGTTTGAATATTGTGTCAAAGGAGAGCCAATGATTACTGCAAATGATATCGTAAAGGCTAATGAAGTCTTAAAAAACGTGGTGGAACGCACACCACTAGATTTTGATCGCTACTTATCTGAAAAATACGGGGCGACCATTTATATTAAAAAAGAAAATATGCAAAAGGTACGCTCTTTCAAATTGCGAGGAGCCTACTATGCTATTCATCAATTGAGTGATGAGGATAAGGCGCGTGGTGTGGTTTGTGCATCAGCCGGAAACCATGCTCAAGGGGTTGCCTACACTTGTAACGAGATGAGAATTCCGGCAACCATCTTTATGCCAGTAACAACGCCTCTCCAAAAAATTGGTCAAGTCCGTTTCTTTGGTGGCAAGTTTGTAACAATTAAATTGGTGGGAGATACCTTTGATGCTTCTGCTCAAGCAGCACAGGAATATACCAAGTCTGAAGGCATGACTTTCATTGATCCATTCGACGATTATAATGTCCAAGCGGGTCAAGGAACAGTTGCTTATGAAATTTATGAGCAGGCTCAAGAGGAGGGTGTTTCCTTCGATAGTATCTTGGTTCCAGTAGGTGGCGGAGGCCTTATCTCAGGTGTGGCTACTTATATCAAGGATGTGGCACCATCTATGGAAGTTATTGGTGTTGAGGCTAGTGGTGCTCGTAGTATGCGTGCTGCCTTTGACCGTGGTTATCCTGTAAAACTCGAAGAAATTGATAAGTTTGCGGATGGGATTGCTGTTCAAAAGGTAGGTGTCAAGACCTATGAAGTTGCACGTAAATATGTTGACCGTCTCTTGGGAGTTGATGAAGGCTTGATTTCAGAAACCCTAATTGATATGTACTCTAAGGTTGGTACCATTGCAGAACCCGCAGGTGCAGCATCAGTAGCAGCTTTGGAAGTGATTAAAGATGAGATTAAAGGAAAAACCATCGTCTGCATCATTTCAGGTGGTAACAATGATATCAACCGTATGCCAGAGATGGAAGAACGTGCGCTTATCTACGATGGCATCAAGCATTACTTTGTGGTTAACTTCCCACAACGTCCTGGTGCCCTTCGTGAATTTGTAAATGATATCTTGGGACCAAATGATGATATCACTCGTTTTGAGTACATCAAACGTGCTAATAAAGGAAAAGGTCCAGTTCTCATTGGTATCGCTCTTAGTGACAAGAACGATTATGATGGACTTCTCGATCGTCTTTCAGCCTTTGACCCAAGTTATATCAACCTTCACGGTAACGAAACACTTTACAATATGCTTGTCTGAGGACAGGTTCACATAATGAAAAAAGAATCGACGAAAGTCGGTTCTTTGTTTTTATTAAGAATAAAAACAGAATGCTAAAAATATGTTTAACAAAACAAGGTTATTTATTCATATTTTATTCACTTTAAGAACCCCTTTTTATTTTTAAATATAAATATTAGATTAGAAAGAAAAAACATAATTGTTTTCTGTAAATAAGTCATGAGTAGATAAGGTGTTATAATATAAACATTTTGAAGGTTTAAAACAGCTTAAAAAGGCTATTAAAATTTTTAAAAAATATCCAAAAAAGTCTTGA
>NZ_JAPVYF010000030.1:0-23315 GCF_041431705.1 Streptococcus sp. 27098_8_74 | reverse complement strand
GCTTGGAAGGCCGTGAGCTTAAAGCTAACGAATTCAGCTTCGTACTTAAGAATTCAGCTGGTGAAGTAGTTGAAACTGTAAGCAACGATGCATCTGGAAACGTTAAGTTCTCAGCTATCGAATTCAAGAAAGAACAAGCTGGTGTTCACAACTACACAGTTGAAGAAGTAGCTGGAACAGACGCAACCGTTACATACGATACTATGAAAGCGAATGTAACAGTAACTGTTTCTCACGATGGAACAGCTAAAGTTCTTGTGGCAACTGTTGGCGATATCGCTGATAAAGAGTTCAACAATACTGTTCGTCCTCCAGAAGAACCTAAGTTCCAACCAGAGAAATACGTTCTTAGCAAAGATAAAGGTGAATTCGATATCACTGGTACCAAACTTCTTGATGATGATTCTGAGTTGACTGATAAATATGGAGAAACAAATACTGATCCATATGTCGATAAAACTGACAACAACGAAAAAATTGATACAGGTAAAGTTGACAAAGATGAAAAACCAATATTCGACTTTATAAACATCAATACTCAACCAGTAAAACGTGGTGACACTATCAACTACCAAGTATGGCTTGATACAACTCAATTTGATGCAAACAACAAGGATAACATTCAATCTGTTGGTATCACTGATACTTACGATAAAGCTAAATTGGAAGTAAGTGAATCAGCAATCAAGGCTTACGATGGTAAGAGTGGTGACGACGTTACAGACAAATTCCATATCACAGTTAATAACGGAGTGATTGCTGCAACTCTTAAAGCTGGCTTCACTAAGTCACTTGGCGATGCAGAAAACACTCAAGTTATCGATACTACTAAGTTCGAATTTGGACGCTACTACAAGTTTGTCATTCCAGCTAAGGTTGCTGACGGTGCTTATGATGGTGCTGAAATTGAAAATACAGCAGCTCAAGTAGTTAACTATTACAACCCAACTACTAAGAAAGAAAAACCAGTAGAAAAACCAACTGAAAAACGTGTTAACAACGTTCCAACTGCTATCGAGTTGATCTTTGGTAAGACACTTAACGGACGTCAGTTGAAAGATCAAGAATTTACTTTCGAATTGAAAGATGAAGAAGGTAATGTTCTTGAAACAGTTAAGAATGATGCCGAAGGTAAAGTTAAATTCTCTACTATCAACTACGTTAAAGCAGATCTTGGTAAGACATTCAACTACACAGTAGAAGAAGTTAAAGGAACTGACACAACAGTTACTTACGATAACATGAAAGTCAATGTTACTGTTCAAGTTATCCAACCTGCACCAGGTGCTCAATTAACAACTGTCGTTTCTTACGCTACAGTAGGTGGAGATGCTTATGGCGCTGACGATCGTGTCTTCGATAACGAGGTAATTCCTAACTTCAAACCAGAGAAATACGTTGTTTCAGAACCAAGATTCGATATCATTGGTAACAAACTTGCCGATGATGATAAAGAGTTGGAAGACAAGTACGCAGATACCAATGCGAAACCATATGCGGACGTTGCGTCAAACAACGAAAAAGAAAACTTGAATACTAAGTCAGTTGAACGTGGTCAAAAGATTTACTATCAAGTATGGCTTGATACTCGAGAATTTACAGCAGAAAACAATCTTCAAACAGTTGGTATCAAAGATAACTACGAAAAAGATAAGCTTGATATCAACGCTGATGATATCAAGGTTTACGATGGTATCACTGGTGAAGATGTAACAGCTAAATTCGACATCAACGTTGAAAACGGTGTAATCAGTGCTTCATCTAAAGCAAGCTTGACTAAACCTATCAGCGCTACAGACGCAAGTCCAGTTATTGATACAACTAAATTTGAGTTTGGTCGTTACTATAAATTTGATATCCCAGCAACTGTTAAACAAACAGTTAAAGCTGGTGTAGATATTGAAAATACCGCTAACCAAACAATTCACCAATACAATCCATTCAATAAGAAAGTTAAAGATTCTGAAAAACCTACTCAAAAACGTGTCAACAGCGTACCAGTACAAGTAGAATTCAACTTCACTAAACGTTTGGAAGGTCGTGAGTTGAAAGCTAACGAATTCAGCTTCGTGCTTAAAGATTCAACAGGTAAAGTTGTTGAAACTGTAAGCAACGATGCAGATGGAAACGTTAAGTTCTCAGCTATCGAATTCAAGAAAGAACAAGCAGGCGTTCACAACTACACTGTAGAAGAAGTAGCTGGAACAGACGCAACCGTTACATACGATACTATGAAAGCGAATGTAACAGTAACTGTTTCTCACGATGGAACAGCTAAAGTTCTTGTGGCAACTGTTGGCGATATCGCTGATAAAGAGTTCAACAACGTAGTAACACCTCCAACTGAGCCTAAGTTCCAACCAGAGAAATATGTATTGAATACAGAGAAATATTCAATCACAGATAACAAACTTCTTGATGATGATTCAGAGTTAACAAACAAATACACTGAAACAGAAGCTAATCCTTACGTTGATAAAACTGATAACAACGAGGCAGAAAACATCAATACGAAGTCAGTTAAACGTGGTGATAAACTTGTTTACCAAGTGTGGTTGGATACAACTAAATTTGACGCAGCTAACAAGGACAACATCCAATCAGTAGGCATCTCAGATGACTACGATGAAGCGAAGTTGGATCTTGATTCTACTAAGATCAAAGCCTACGATTCAGTAACAGGTGACGATGTAACAGATAAATTCGATATCACAGTTAATAACGGTGTGATTACTGCAACTCTTAAAGCTGGCTTCACTAAGTCACTTGGCGATGCGGATAACACTCAAGTTATTGACACAACTAAGTTCGCATTTGGACGTTACTACAAGTTCGACATCCCAACGACAGTGAAAGCTGATGTGGCAGCTGGTGTAGATATCGAAAATACTGCGGCTCAAGTAGTCAACTACTACAACCCAACAACTAAGAAGGTTGAAACTCCAAACAAACCTACTCAAAAACGTGTCAACAGCGTACCAGTACAAGTAGAGTTCAACTTCACTAAACGCTTGGAAGGTCGTGAGCTTAAAGCTAACGAATTCAACTTCGTTCTTAAAGATTCAACAGGTAAAGTCCTTGAAACTGTAAGCAACGATGCGGATGGTAACGTTAAGTTCAAAGCTCTTGAATTCAAGAAGGGTGAAGAAGGTGTTCACAACTTTACAGTTGAAGAGGTTAAAGGAACTGACGGAACTGTAACATACGATACTATGAAAGCAAATGTCACAGTAACAGTATCACACGACGGAACAGCTAAAGTTCTTGTGGCTACTGTAGGCGACATCGCAGACAAAGAGTTCAACAATACAGTAACACCACCAGAAACTCCAGAATTCAACCCAGAGAAATACGTTCTAAACGAAAAAGAATTTGACCTAACAGGAACTTCATTATTAGATGATGATAAAGAATTAGCAGACAAGTATGCAGATACAAATGCAAACCCATATGCTGATAAAGCTGATAACAATGAAGCTCAAAACATTAACACTAAATCAGTTAAACCAGGTCAAAAACTAGTTTACCAAGTATGGTTAGATACAACTAAATTTGATGCAAACAACAAAGACAACATCCAATCTGTAGGAATCTCAGATGACTATGATGAGGCTAAAGTTGATGTTGATGCTTCAGCAATCAAAGCTTACGATGGTAAAACTGGTGCTGATGTAACATCTAAATTTGATATCACAGTAGCTAACGGAGTAATCACAGCAACCCTTAAAGATGGCTTCACTAAGTCACTTGGCGATGCAGAAAATACTCAAATCATCGACACAACTAAATTCGAATTCGGACGTTACTACAAGTTTGATATTCCAGCAACTGTTAAAGCGGACGTTAAAGGTGGAGTAGACATCGAAAATACTGCGGCTCAAGTAGTGAACTACTACAACCCAGTAAGCAAGACTGTTGAAAAACCAAGCAAACCAACTGAAAAACGTGTTAACAGCGTACCAGTACAAGTAGAGTTCAACTTCACTAAACGTCTGGAAGGACGTGAATTGAAAGCTAACGAATTCAGCTTCGTATTGAAAGATTCAGAAGGTAAAGTCCTTGAAACTGTAATGAACGATGCCTCTGGTAACGTTAAGTTCTCTAAACTTGAATTCAAGAAAGAACAAGCGGGCGTTCACAAATTCACAGTTGAAGAAGTGAAGGGTACTGATGGAACTGTCGCTTACGATGCGATGAAAGCAGTAGTAACTGTAGAAGTTAAACATGACGGAACAGCGAAAGCTCTTATCACTAACGTAACAGATCCAGCAGACAATGAGTTCAACAACCGTGTAACTCCTCCAGAAACTCCAGACTTCAATCCAGAGAAATACATCTTGAACGAATCTAAATTCGATATTACAGGTGACAAACTTCTCAACGATGATAAAGAGTTGAAGGATAAGATTGCGGAAACAAATGCAAATCCTTACGTTGATAAGACTGATAACAACGAAGCTCAAAATATCAATACTAAGACACTCAAGAAAGGTGATAAAGTATACTACCAAGTATGGTTGGATACAACTAAATTCACTGAAGCACACAATATTCAATCTGTTGGTATTACAGATAAATATGACAGTGCAAACTTGACTGTCAACGGAGCTGGTATTAAGGCATACGACTCTGTAACAGGAGAAGATGTGACAGCTAAGTTTGATATCAAGGTTGAAAACGGTGTGATTACTGCAACATCTAAAGCTGACCTTACTAAGTCACTTGGAGATGCAGAAAATACACAAGTCATCGACACAACTAAGTTCGCCTTCGGACGTTACTACAAGTTTGAAATCCCAGCAGAAATTAAACAATCTGCTAAGGACGGTGTTGACATTGAAAATACAGCCTCACAAATCGTTCACCAATACGACCCAACTAAGAAATCTGTTGAAAAACCAGAAAAACCAACAGAAAAACGTGTAATCAATATCCCAACTAAAGTTGAGTTTGAATTCACTAAGAAACTTGAAGGCCGTCAACTTAAGGCTGGTGAGTTTAGCTTTGTACTTAAAGATAGCAAGGGTAATGTGATTGAAACTGTAAGCAATGATGCTAAAGGTAAGATCAAGTTCTCTGCACTTGAGTACAAACGTGGTGAAGAAGGTACTCACATTTATACTGTTGAAGAAGTACAAGGTAACGATACAACTGTTACTTACGATAAGATGGTAGCTAGAGTCGTTGTTTCAGTAACTAAAGACGGTAAAGTCTTGACAGTAACTTCTCAATTGCCAGAAGATACTGAGTTCAACAATATTGTGACACCACCGACTCCTCCAACACCACCGACTCCACCAACTCCTCCAACACCAGTAGTTCCACCAGTAACACCACCGACTCCTCCAACACCAGTGGTTCCACCAGTGACACCACCAACTACACCAGAAGCTCCTAAAGGACCAGCACTCCCTGAAACAGGTGATGATGCGTCTATGGCAGCTATGGCTCTCGGAGGAATCCTTGCGGCAGCTGGACTTGGTTTGGCAGGAAAACGCAAAAAAGAAGACTAAATAGTGATTAGGTACACATCTAATTGAGTTAGTTAGACTATTTCAGTTTTCGAAAGAGAGATTCATCCCGAAAGGGGTGGGTCTTTTTGATTTGTAATGAGAGGATTTTGGTAGCTGATATGTCTTGATGAGAGCTTTTTAAATTTTGGTAAAATTAGAAGTCAAAATTTTGGGAAGATTTATATCCTTTATCATAAAAAAGAGTTATTTTGAATTCTCAAGCAATTATTTCAACTAAAGAAATGTTTAAGGCAATATATACAATACTGATGGATTAGATAATTCTTCGTATTTTAGTAGACTTCATTACTTATTATATTTAGATGAAGTTAAGGTTATCCCTAATCCCACTTAAATCTAAGACTGATTAGTGTTTACAGTTAAAATTAGATAGTTAACATCAAAAAATAGGGAGAATAGTTAGGAAAAGAAATAGATCTTTATAAATAAATAGAAAATATCGGGTAAAAACATGGTGGATTCCGTATTTTTATAAGACTAACTTTGGTAATTTATAATATAAGAAGAGTTAAAAATGATAATAGGGAAGTCTTACTTTTAAAGGGTTTTTACGTTTAAAAGTTGTTTCAATCCTTACTTCTATTTGAAATTTACTTATTTAAGAAAGCCAATTATTAGAAAAATGAACGTTAAAAGTGAATTCAAGATGGCTTTTAAAGAAGAAAATTAATATCAAAATATTAGAAAAAACGATTTTATGATAAATAACAGTAAGCGTTTTAAACGCTTATAATACAAGTGTTTTAACGTAAGACTGCTTTTTGTAAGAGTTTGGATTTAACAATTGTCAGATAACTAAAGTTTTTTTAGAAAAGATAGATTAATCACTTGACTCTAAATTGTCAGAATGTTAGAATGAGAATGAATCATGGATATGAGGGGAATTAACTTGTAGTCATGTATCTATAACTAACTATTTTTTTAAGAGGGAGACTTAAACATGAAAGACATTTTCAATAGACGTCAACGATTTTCATTGCGTAAATATTCGTTTGGTGTCGCTTCAGTCTTGCTAGGAACGGCACTCTTTGCCGCTCATACTGCACAGGCCGATGAAGTAACAGCGCCTGACGCTTCTTCATCAAACCCTGATTCATCAGTTGAGGGGGAAAGTTCATCAAACCTGATTGAGACATCTACAGCATCTACAGCTCAAGCAGATCCTACTGCAGCTGTATCTTCAACTGAGGCAACTGCGTCAACATTTAACTTGACGCCAGAAGCTTCAACAACAGATAAGGCTGCCGCAGGGACAACTGACAAACAAGCTACAGAAACTGCAAAATCTCAAGCTGCTAAACCAGCTTCGGAAGCAGCAAAACCAACTGAAAAGGCTGCTACAGAAACAGCTAAGCCAGCTACAGCAGCATCAACAAATGCAGCTAGCAACAAGGTTGAAACAACAGCTTCAGCGACAGCCGCTGCAGCAACTCCAGCTGCAACAGCGGCTAATCGTACTGCAGCAACAGCAGCTCCAGTAGCTGAAGAAACAGCAGCAGCCGAAACTGCGGCAGCAACTACAAGTCTTAACACACGTGGTTCTGCGCGTTTTTATTCTGTAGGATCAGCAGCAGTTCGTAGTGCAACGCTTGACCGTGCAGCAACTGATTTGACGAATGCTGGCGCTTTGGCAACAAGAAGCAGCCGTCGTAATCGTCGTGCCGCTACAGACCACAATAACGAGCCGGTTGCTGTAGCAACTTTCCTAAAAGACGGTGAAGTTGCTACACCTGAGATGACGGATCCAAATGGTGCAAGTGTTCGTTCACAAACAGTACCATCAGGATATGCTGCTAAAGAAGGCGATGTCTACACCTATAGTATCGTAGACCTAACCCGCTTCAATGAACGTTACAATACAAGCTACTATGTACGTGCTTACAAGAGATTTGATGCTTCAACAGATACGACTGTTGAATTGATCAACAAAAATACTGGTGCTGTAGTTGAAACAAGAACAATTACTGCGTCTAGTGGTATTCAAAAATTCACGACTACTCAATCTGCTTCTAAAGGTGAATTAACTTTCCAAGTAGATTATGATAAAGGTTTAGGAGCTGGACCTGGTAAAACGGACCAACCATTTATTCAATTTGGTTATGAAGTTGGGGCAAGTATCCAAGCTTTAGTAGCTCCAGGACATAACCTTACTACTGAAGAACAAAAATTATATGATGCAGTTTATGCTGCTCGTACATCAACAGATATTATCAACGTTGTAGAACCAGCATATAACGGTCGTACGATTACAGATACTAATGCCAAGATTCCAGTATCAGTTAATAAAACAACTTACTATAAAGTAGTTGATAAAAACAATCCAACATTTAAGGCGAATAAAACTGATGTAACTGTTCAAGATTATAAAGCAAATGGTAATGAAGTAGACTTAGCTTCATACACTCTTAAAGCTATGGAAGGTCAAAACTTCACAGCATCTGGAGAGCGCCAATTTGATGGATACAAACTTTATCAAGCAGCTGAAGCAAATGATCAGTCAGGATATGTGAGTCGTCCTTATACTGTTGGAACGAAATTCATGGACGCTGAGCGTGCAGGAATTAAACGTATTAAAGAAATCGTGGGTGAAGATGGAACTGTAGTTGTTCGTGTTTATCTTCTAGATCCAAAACAACAAAGCAAGCGTTCTGATGGTACATTGAGCACTGATGGCTACATGTTGCTAGCAGAAACGAAACCAATTAAACCAGGTGATTACAACAAACAAGAATTAGCTGTTAAGAAATCACCTCTTAATACAATTGCTTTCACTGATAGTAAAGGTGTAACCTATGCAAATGGTAAAGAAGTTCCATTTGACTTCCAAAAAGCTGCTGGATATACACCATATAAAACTGTATTCGTACCATTCTTAGGAGACAATATTGGTCACCTTTCTCCAAATGAACAATTGGTTCGTGGAGTAAATGGTATCGGTACCAACGTTGACTTGCTTAACTCTTTGACACCGTATAAACAACCTGTTTATTACTATGTCAAACAAGAACCTGTAACAGTTACACCAGAAGTTGAAAAACAATTGGAAGGACGTGTACTTGTTGATGGTGAATTCAGCTTCAAGATTAAAGAAGTCAATGAAAACAAATCACTTCCGTCATATGAAGAAACTGTTACTAATAAAAACGGTAAAGCTACATTTAGTAACTTAACTTTCAATAAAGTTGGTACTTACATCTACACAATCACTGAGGTTAAAGGGGCAGATACAAACGTCGATTACGATGGTATGACAGTTAAGATGACTGTTACTGTAACTGAAAACTCTAAAGGTGATTTGCAAGCTTCTGTTAAATACAGTGGTACTGGTGGATTTGCTTCAAGTGCAGATGATAAAGTCTTCAACAACTACGTTGTAGCTCCAGTTAAAACTAAGTTTGACTTTAGCAAGGCTCTCGCAGGTCGTGAGTTGAAAGCCGGTGAATTTAGCTTCGTATTGAAAGATTCAACTGGTAAAGTTCTTCAAACTAAGAAAAATACTAAAGAAGGTGTTGTAGCCTTTGATGATTTGACCTTTGACAATACTCAAGTTGGTACTCACAAGTACACTGTAGAAGAAGTTATCCCAGAAAACAAAGAAGCTGGTATGACTTACGATACAATGAAGGCTGAAGTAACAATCACTGTTACTAAGGAAGGTCACGTTCTTAAAGCAACAAATACTCTTCCAGCAGATACAGAGTTCAACAATACATTCACACCAGGTGCGATTAAAGTTAACCTTGAATTTGATAAATCACTTTCAAACGGTACTTTGAACGCAGGTGACTTTAGCTTCACATTGACTGGTGATAACAATGTTAACGAAACTGTAACTAACAAAGCTAACGGTAAGATTAACTTCAGCGAATTGTCATTCGACCGTGAAGGTGTCTACAACTACACTGTTAAAGAAGTGAAGGGCAACAATGCCGATGTAGACTACGATGAAATGACTATCGCAGTTAAAGTAACAGTTACTAAAGATGCCGCTACAGGTCTTTTGGTTGCTAAGACTGAAATGACTTCAACAGGTGGTGAAGCAACTGGTACTGATGACAAGATCTTCAACAACCACGTTGTAGCTCCTGTAACTGCACAATTTGACTTCAGCAAAGCTCTTGCAGGTCGTGACTTGAAAGCTGGCGAATTTAGCTTTGTATTGAAAGACAAAGATGGTAAAGTCCTTCAAACAAAACAAAATGATGCCAACGGTAAAGTTAAATTTGACGCATTGACATTTACAAATGCTCAAGTTGGTGACCACAAGTACACTGTAGAAGAAGTTCAAGGAACTGAAGCAGGTATGACTTATGACCCAATGAAAGCTAACGTAACAGTTACTGTTACTAAGTCAGGTCATGCGCTTACTGCTGTTGCAACTCTTCCAACTGATAAAGAGTTCAACAATACCTTCACATCAGCTCCTACTCAAGCTCAATTCAAGTTCACTAAACGTCTTGAAGGTAAAGCACTTGAAGCAGATGCCTTCACATTCGAATTGCTTGAAAATGGCAATGTAATCCAAACTAAGAAAAATGCAGCAGACGGTTCAATCACTTTTGATGCTATTGAATACAGCGCTGAAGGTGAACACACTTACACTGTGCGTGAAAAAGCTGGTAACGATACAAATATCGATTACGATACTATGAACGCAGTAGTGAAAGTTAAAGTTACTAAAGATGCCGCTACAGGTCTCTTGAGTACTGCAGTTACAATGCCTGAAGACACTGAGTTCAACAACTATGTAGTTGCTCCAGTTGTAACTAAGTTCGACTTTACTAAGAAATTGGCAGGTCGTGAACTTAAAGCAGGTGAATTCAGCTTCGTATTGAAAGATTCTACAGGTGCAGTAGTTGAAACAGTTAAAAATGATGCTGCTGGTAATGTTTCATTCTCTAACTTGTCATTCGACAACACTAAAGTAGGTACTCATACTTATAAAGTAGAAGAAGTTATCCCAGCCAACAAAGAGTTTGGTATGACTTACGATAAGATGAAAGCTACTGTTACAGTTGAAGTTGCTAAGAACGGTCACACATTGACTACTGTTACAAACGTTACATCAACTGGTGGTGTAGACGCAAATGGTAATGCAACTGACGGTACTGCAGATAAAGAATTCAACAACAAAGTCACTCCTCCAGAAACTCCTGAATTCCAACCAGAAAAATTTGTCGTTTCTAAAGAGAAATATGACATTACTGGTGACAAGTTGATGGATGACGACGATGATGTACCTGGTAACGAGTACACAGCAACAAATGCAAATCCATATGTTGATGGTGTTAAAAACAACGAACCAGAAAACTTGAATACTAAGACTGTTGAACGCGGTTCTAAATTGGTATACCAAGTATGGCTTGATACTACTAAATTCACAGAAGCTAACAACATCCAATACGTTGGTGTATCTGATAAATACGATGCAGAAAAATTGGACGTTAACGCTGCTGACATCAAAGCATACGATTCAGTAACTGGTGCAGACGTGACTGCTAAATTCGACATCAAAGTTGAAAATGGCACAATCACTGCAACTTCTAAAGATGAATTTATCAAAGATAAAGTAAACAACCCTGTTATCGATACTACTAAATTCGCATTTGGACGTTACTATAAATTTGATATCCCAGCAACTGTTAAAGAATCTGTTAAAGCTGGTGCTGATATTGAAAATACAGCCAACCAAACAGTTCACGTTTACAACCCAGTAAGCAAGACAGTTGAAAAACCTGAAAAACCAACACAAAAACGTGTTAACAGCGTTCCAGTTCCAGTGGAAATGAACTTCACAAAACGTTTGGAAGGTCGTGAACTTCAAGCTAACGAATTCGAATTTGTATTGAAGAAAGACGGCGTTGAAGTTGAACGCGTGAAGAACGACGCTGCTGGTAAGATTGTCTTCAAGACTCTTAAATTTGGTCGCGATGATCTTGGTAAGACTTACAACTACACAGTAGAAGAAACTCCTGGTACAGATACAACTGTCAAATACGACACAATGGTTGCTACTGTTAAAGTTGTGGTTTCACACGACGGTACAGCTAAAGCAATCGTTGCTAACGTGACAGATGCAGCTGATAAAGAGTTCAACAACCGTGTCACACCTCCAGAAGAACCTAAGTTCCAACCAGAGAAATACGTTGTTTCTGAAGAGAAATTCGATATCACTGGTGACAAGCTCGTTGATGACGATAAAGAGTTGGCAGACAAGTACGCAGATACAAATGCGAACCCATACGCTGACGATGCCTCAAACAACGAAGCACAAAACATCAATACTAAGACTGTTAAACGTGGCGATAAGTTGGTTTACCAAGTATGGTTGGATACAACTAAATTCGACGCAGCTAACAAGGACAACATCCAATCAGTAGGAATCTCAGATGACTACGATGAAACTAAATTGGAGCTTGACGCTACTAAGATCAAAGCTTACGATTCAGTAACAGGTGATGATGTTACAGCTAAATTCGATATCACTGTTAACAACGGTGTGATTACTGCAACACTTAAAGATGGCTTCACTAAGTCACTTGGCGACGCAGAAAACACACAAGTTATCGACACAACTAAATTTGCTTTCGGACGTTACTACAAGTTCGACATCCCAACAACAGTTAAAGCTGATGTTCCTGGTGGTGCAGATATTGAAAATACTGCGGCTCAAGTAGTTAACTACTACAACCCAACAACTAAGAAAGTTGAAAAACCAACTAAACCAACTGAAAAACGTGTTAACAACGTTCCAGTTGAAGTGGAATTCAACTTCACTAAACGTTTGGAAGGTCGTGAGCTTAAAGCCAACGAATTCAGCTTCGTACTTAAAGATTCAGAAGGTAAGACTCTTGAAACTGTAAGCAACGATGCGGCTGGTAACGTTAAGTTCTCTAAACTTGAGTTCAAGAAAGGTCAAGAAGGCGTACACAACTACACAGTAGAAGAAGTTAAAGGCTCAGACGCAACCGTTACATACGATACAATGAAAGCGAATGTAACAGTCACAGTTAAACATGATGGAACAGCTAAAGTTCTTATCGCGACTGTAGGCGACATTGCGGATAAAGAATTTAACAACCGTGTAACACCTCCAGAAGAACCTAAGTTCCAACCAGAGAAATACGTATTGAATACAGCGAAATTCTCTATCACTGATAACAAGCTTCTCGATGATGATGCAGAGTTGACTGATAAATATGGTGAAACAAATACCGATCCATATGTAGATAAAGCTGATAACAACGAAGCAGAAAACATCAATACTAAGTCTGTTAAACGCGGCGAAAAGATCTACTATCAAGTATGGTTGGATACAACTAAATTTGACGCAGCTAACAAAGACAACGTTCAAACTGTAGGAATCACTGATGACTACGATGAAACTAAGGTTGATGTAGATGGTTCAGCAATCAAGGCTTACGATTCAGTAACTGGAGCTGATGTCACAGATAAATTTGACATTAATGTTGAAAATGGTGTGATGACTGCAACTCTTAAAGCTGGCTTCACTAAGTCACTTGGCGACGCAGAAAATACTCAAATCATTGATACAACTAAATTTGAATTTGGACGTTACTACAAGTTTGATATTCCAGCAACTGTTAAGAACGATGTTCCTGGCGGTGCAGATATCGAAAATACTGCTGCCCAAGTTGTTAACTACTACAACCCAGTAAGCAAGACAGTTGAAAAACCAAACAAACCAACTGAAAAACGTGTTAACAACGTTCCAGTTGAAGTGGAATTCAACTTCACTAAACGTTTGGAAGGCCGTGAGCTTAAAGCTAACGAATTCAGCTTCGTTCTTAAAGATTCAGAAGGTAAGACTCTTGAAACTGTAAGCAATGATGCTTCAGGTAACGTTAAGTTCTCTAAACTTGAGTTCAAGAAAGGCCAAGAAGGCGTACACAACTACACCGTAGAAGAAGTTAAAGGCTCAGACGCAACCGTTACATACGACACAATGAAAGCGAATGTAACAGTTACAGTTAAACACGATGGAACAGCTAAAGTACTTATCGCGACTGTTGGCGACATTGCGGATAAAGAATTTAACAACCGTGTAACTCCTCCGGAAGAACCTAAGTTCCAACCAGAGAAATACGTTGTTTCTAAAGAAAAATTCGATATCACTGGTGACAAACTCGTTGATGATGATAAAGAGTTGGCAGACAAGTACGCAGACACAAATGCGAACCCATACGCTGACGATGCATCAAATAACGAAAAAGAAAACTTGAACACTAAGACTGTGAAACGTGGCGACAAGTTGGTTTACCAAGTATGGTTGGATACAACTAAATTCGATGCAGCTAACAAGGACAACATCCAATCAGTAGGAATCTCAGATGACTACGATGAAGCTAAATTGGAGCTTGATGCTACTAAGATCAAAGCTTACGATTCAGTAACAGGTGATGATGTTACAGCTAAATTCGATATCACTGTTAACAACGGTGTGATCACTGCAACCCTTAAAGATGGCTTCACTAAGTCACTTGGCGATGCAGAAAACACTCAAGTTATCGACACAACTAAATTCGCCTTCGGACGTTACTACAAGTTCGACATCCCAACAACAGTTAAAGCTGATGTACCTGGTGGTTCAGACATCGAAAATACAGCGGCTCAAGTAGTTAACTATTACAACCCAACAACTAAGAAAGTTGAAAAACCAAATAAACCAACTGAAAAACGTGTTAACAACGTTCCAGTTGAAGTGGAATTCAACTTCACTAAACGTTTGGAAGGTCGTGAGCTTAAAGCTAACGAATTCAGCTTCGTTCTTAAAGATTCAGAAGGTAAGACTCTTGAAACTGTAAGCAATGATGCTTCAGGTAACGTTAAGTTCTCTAAACTTGAATTCAAGAAAGGCCAAGAAGGCGTACACAACTACACAGTAGAAGAAGTTAAAGGAAGCGACGCAACCGTTACATACGATACAATGAAAGCGAATGTAACAGTCACAGTTAAACACGATGGTACAGCTAAAGTTCTTATCGCGACTGTAGGCGAAATTGCGGACAAAGAATTTAACAACCGTGTCACACCTCCAGAAGAACCTAAGTTCCAACCAGAGAAATACGTAGTTGGAGAAGCTAAGTTCGACGTAACAGGTACAAAACTCGTTGATGATGACAAAGAGTTGGCAGACAAGTACGCAGATACAAATGCGAACCCATACGCGGACGATGCTTCAAACAACGAAGCTGAAAACTTGAATACTAAGTCTGTTAAACGTGGTCAAACTATCTACTATCAAGTATGGTTGGATACAACTAAATTTGATGCAAACAACAAGGATAATATCCAAACTGTTGGTATCACAGATGACTTCGATGAAACTAAGTTGAATGTGGATGCATCAGCTATCAAGGCTTACGATTCAGTTTCTGGTGCTGATGTTACAGATAAATTCGATATCTCAATCGAAAATGGTGTAATCACAGCTAACCTTAAAGCAGGCTTCACTAAGTCACTTGGCGATGCGGAAAACACTCAAGTTATCGACACAACTAAATTCGCCTTCGGACGTTACTACAAGTTCGACATCCCAACAACAGTGAAAGCTGATGTACCTGGTGGTGTGGATATTGAAAATACTGCGGCTCAAGTAGTTAACTACTACAACCCAACAACTAAGAAAGTTGAAAAACCAAACAAACCAACTGAAAAACGTGTTAACAACGTACCAGTTGAAGTGGAATTCAACTTCACTAAACGTTTGGAAGGCCGTGAGCTTAAAGCTAACGAATTCAGCTTCGTCCTTAAAGATTCAGAAGGTAAGACTCTTGAAACTGTAAGCAATGATGCATCTGGTAACGTTAAGTTCAAAGCTCTTGAATTCAAGAAGGGTCAAGAAGGCGTACACAACTACACAGTAGAAGAAGTTAAAGGAACAGATGCAACCGTTACATACGACACAATGAAAGCGAATGTAACAGTCACAGTTAAACACGATGGTACTGCTAAAGTTCTTATCGCGACTGTAGGCGACATTGCGGATAAAGAATTTAACAACCGTGTAACTCCACCAGAAGAACCTAAGTTCCAACCAGAGAAATACGTTCTTAGCAAAGATAATGGTAAGTTTGATATCACTGGCACTAAGCTTCTTGATGATGATGCAGAGTTGACAGATAAGTACGCAGAAACAAATGCGAACCCTTATGCTGATAAAGCTGATAACAACGAAGCAGAAAACATCAATACTAAAGCTGTTAAACGTGGCGACACTATTAACTACCAAGTATGGCTTGATACAAATCAATTTGATGCAAACAACAAGGATAACATCCAAACTGTTGGTATCACTGATGATTATGATGAAGCTAAATTGGAAGTTAAGCAATCAGATATCAAGGCTTACGATGGTAAGACTGGTGCTGATGTTACTGACAAGTTCGACATCTCTATCGCTAACGGCGTGA
Organism: Streptococcus sp. 27098_8_74; assembly: GCF_041431705.1. NCBI lineage: Bacteria > Bacillati > Bacillota > Bacilli > Lactobacillales > Streptococcaceae > Streptococcus > Streptococcus sp. 27098_8_74. The sequence goes on along the minus strand of NZ_JAPVYF010000030.1, from coordinate 7,348 downwards.
TTACTGCTAACCTTAAAGCTGGCTTCACTAAGTCACTTGGCGATGCAGAAAACACTCAAATTATCGATACTACTAAGTTCGAATTTGGACGTTACTACAAGTTTGTCATCCCAGCTAAGGTTACTGACGGTGCTTACGATGGTGCTGAAATTGAAAATACAGCAGCTCAAGTTGTAAACTACTACAACCCAACTACTAAGACTGTTGAAAAACCAAACAAACCAACTGAAAAACGTGTTAACAACGTTCCAACTGCTATCGAGTTGATCTTCGGTAAGACACTTAATGGTCGTCAATTGAAAGATAAGGAATTTAACTTTGTCTTGAAAGACGAAGCAGGAAAAGTTCTTGAAACTGTTCAGAATGATGCTAAAGGCAAAGTAACTTTCTCTACTATTAATTATGGAAGAGACGATTTTGGTAAGACCTTTAACTACACTGTAGAAGAAGTTAAAGGAACTGATACAACAGTTACTTATGACAATATGAAAGTCAACGTTACTGTTAAAGTTATTAAACCTTCAGCAGATAATCAATTATCAACAGTTATCTCTTATGCTACAGTTGGTGGAAATACTTATGAATCAGATGACAGAATTTTCGATAACAACGTAACTCCTAACTTCAAACCAGAGAAATACGTTGTTTCAGAACCAAGCTTCGACATCATTGGTAACAAACTTGCTGATGACGATGATTCAGCAGATAAAGTTGAAATCCAAAACTTGAATGGTAAGACCCTCAAACGTGGTCAAAAGATCTACTATCAAGTATGGCTTGATACTCGTGATTTCACTGCAGAAAGCAACCTTCAAACAGTTGGTATCACAGATAACTACGAAGAAGCTAAGCTCGATATCGACGCTTCTGAAATCAAGGTTTACGATGGTATCACTGGTAAGGATGTTACAGACAAGTTCGATATTAAAGTTGAAAATGGTGTTCTCTATGGTACATCTAAAGCAAGCTTGACTAAAGCTATTAGTGCAACAGATGCTACTCCAGTCATCGATACAACTAAATTCGAGTTTGGTCGTTACTATAAATTTGATATCCCAGCTGTTGTTAAAGACATTGATGCTAACGACGGTGTAGATATTGAAAATACAGCTAACCAAACAATTCACCAATACAACCCATTCAATAAGAAAGTTACAACTCCTGAAAAACCAACTCAAACACGTGAAAACAACGTTCCAGTTCCACTCGAGTTCAACTTCACTAAACGACTTGAAGGACGTGAGTTGACTGCAGGCGAGTTCAGCTTTGTATTGAAAGATAAAGACAACAAGGTTCTTCAAACAGTAACCAACGATAAAGATGGTCACATCAAGTTTGAAAAACTCTTGTTCAGTAAAGCAGATCTTGGTAAGACATTCACTTACACAGTTGAAGAAGTAGCTGGTAAAGATACTTCAATCACTTACGATGCTATGAAAGCAACTGTAACAGTGGAAGTTACTAAGGAAGGCAAAGTTCTCACAACTGTCGTTAACCACGCTTCAACAGGCGGATTCGCTTCAAGCGCTAACGATAAAGAGTTCAACAACAAGGTGGTTCCACCAGAAACACCTAAGTTCCAACCAGAGAAATATGTTGTGAACAAAGAGAAATTTGACATCAAGGGTAACTCACTCGTTGATGATGATAAAGAATTGGCAGACAAGTACGCAGATACAAATGCGAACCCATATGCTGATGACGCATCAAACAACGAAGCTGAAAACTTGAATACTAAGTCTGTTAAACGTGGTGATAAACTTGTTTACCAAGTATGGCTCGATACAACTCAATTCGATGCTAACAACAAGGATTACATCCAAACAGTTGGTATTTCTGATGACTACGATGAAACTAAATTGGATCTTGATGCTTCAGCTATTAAAGCTTACGATTCAGTAACAGGCGAAGATGTAACAGCTAAATTCGACATCAAAGTTGAAAATGGTATGATTACTGCTAACCTTAAAGATGGCTTCACTAAGTCACTTGGAGACGATGCAAATACTCAAATCATCGACACAACTAAGTTTGCCTTTGGCCGTTACTATAAATTCGATATCCCAACCACTGTTAAAGACTCTGTTCCTGGTGGTGTAGATATTGAAAATACAGCTGGACAAGTAGTTCACTTCTACAACCCAACAACTAAGAAAGTTGAAACACCTAAGGTACCAACTGAAAAACGTGTTAACAGTGTTCCAGTTGAAGTCGGATTCAACTTCACTAAACGTTTGGAAGGTCGTGAGCTTAAAGCTAACGAATTCACATTCGAGTTGAAGAATGAAGCAGGTAAAGTTGTTGAAACTGTTAAGAATGATGCAGCTGGTAACGTTAAATTCTCTAAACTTGAATTCAAGAAAGGCCAAGAAGGCGTTCACAAGTACACAGTAGAAGAAGTCAAAGGAACTGATGCAACTGTTACATACGATACAATGAAAGCGAATGTAACAATCACTGTTTCTCATGATGGTACTGCTAAAGCTCTTGTAGCGACTGTTGGTGAAATTGCTGATAAAGAATTCAACAATGCTGTTCGTCCACCAGAAAAACCTAAGTTCCAACCAGAAAAATATGTTGTTTCTGAAGCGAAATTTGACGTAACAGGTACTAAACTCGTTGATGATGATAAAGAATTGGCTAATAAGGTTGCAGATACAAATACCAACCCTTACGCTGATGATGCATCAAACAACGAATTGGAAAACTTGAATACTAAGTCAGTTAAACCTGGTCAAAAACTTTACTACCAAGTATGGCTTGATACAACTCAATTTGACGCTAACAACAAGGATCATATCCAAACTGTTGGTATCACTGATGACTACGATGAAACTAAGTTGGATGTTGATGCATCAGCAATCAAGGCTTACGATTCAGTATCAGGTGCGGATGTAACTTCTAAGTTCGACATTAAGGTTGAAAATGGTGTTGTTACAGCTAACCTTAAAGATGGCTTCACTAAGTCACTTGGCGATGCTGAAAATACTCAAGTTATTGACACTACTAAGTTCGAGTTTGGTCGCTACTATAAATTTGATATTCCTGCAACAGTGAAAGCAGACGTCGCTGGCGGTGTGGATATCGAAAATACTGCGGCTCAAGTAGTTAACTACTACAACCCAACAACTAAGAAAGTTGAAAAACCAAACGTACCAACTGAAAAACGTGTTAACAGTGTTCCAATTTCAGTAGAATTCAACTTCACTAAACGTTTGGAAGGCCGTGAGCTTAAAGCTAATGAATTCAGCTTCGTGCTTAAAGATTCAGAAGGTAAGACTCTTGAAACTGTAAGCAATGACGCTAAAGGTAACGTTAAATTCTCACCTATTGAGTACAAGAAAGGCCAAGAAGGTACTTACAAGTACACAGTAGAAGAAGTTAAAGGTACTGATGGTACTGTTCAATACGACGGTATGAAAGCTCTTGTCACTGTTGAAGTCTCACATGATGGTAAAGCGAAAGCTCTTATCACTAAAGTGAACGACCCAGCAGACAAAGAATTTAACAACACTGTTCGTCCACCAGAAAAACCTAAGTTCCAACCAGAGAAATACGTTGTTTCTAAAGAGAAATTCGATATCACTGGTATGAAACTTGTTGACGATGATGCTGAGTTGAAAGATAAAGTAGGCGATACTAACAAGGATCCTTACGCTGACAGCACAGCTAACAACGAAGCTGAAAATATCAATACTAAGACACTCAAGAAAGGTGATAAGTTTGTCTACCAAGTATGGCTCGACACAACTAACTTCACTGACGCTCACAATATCCAATCTGTAGGTGTTACAGATAAATATGACAGCGAAAACTTGAACATCAATGTTGCTGATATTAAAGCATACGACTCTGTAACAGGAGAAGATGTGACAGCTAAGTTCGATATCCAAATCGTTGACGGTGTGATTACTGCAACATCTAAAGCTGACCTTACTAAGTCACTTGGCGATGCAGAAAACACACAAGTGATCGATACTGCCAAATTGGCATTCGGACGCTACTACAAGTTCGATATTCCTGCAACTATCAAAGGCACTGCTAAAGATGGTGTAGACATCGAAAATACTGCGTCACAAATCGTTCACCAATACGACCCAACTAAGAAATCTGTTGAAAAACCAGAAAAACCAACAGAAAAACGTGTAGTCAATATCCCAACTAAGGTTGAATTTGAATTCACTAAGAAACTTGAAGGTCGTCAACTTAAAGCTGGTGAGTTTAGCTTCGTACTTAAAGACAGCAAGGGTAATGTGATCGAAACTGTAAGCAATGATGCTAACGGTAAGATTAAGTTCTCAGCTCTTGAGTACAAACGTGGTGAAGAAGGTACTCACGTCTACACAGTAGAAGAAGTACGAGGTAACGATGCAACTGTTACCTACGATAAGATGGTAGCTACAGTCGTTGTTTCTGTATCTAAAGACGGTAAAGTCTTGACAGCAACTTCTCAATTGCCAGAAGATACTGAGTTCAACAATATTGTGACTCCACCGACTCCACCAACACCACCAACACCACCAACACCGCCGACTCCACCAACTCCAGTGGTTCCACCAGTGACACCACCAACTACACCAGAAGCTCCTAAAGGACCAGCACTCCCTGAAACAGGTGATGATGCGTCTATGGCAGCTATGGCTCTCGGAGGAATCCTTGCGGCAGCTGGACTTGGTTTGGCAGGAAAACGCAAAAAAGAAGACTAAAATAGTAAAAAAGGTCAAAACCCTCAATATAGTTAGTTAGACTATTTCAGTTTTCGAAAAAGAGACTCATCCCGATAGGGATGGGTCTCTTTTGTGTTATGTTCAAAGTGATGAATACAGGCTTTCTAAGGTTAATAAAGTTTTTTAAACCAAATCTCAAACCTTTGATATGCTTGTTAAGTATATTGGCATCTTCTATTTTTGTAATCGAATACTGCGCTTCTAAAACATTTTTTGTATTGTTTGTGTTTAAGAAAAGTCCTTAAGTATGTTTGAAATTAATGATTGACCTTGCTTCAAGTTTTCTCTATCAGCTCAAAGAACCTATCTACTCTCTTCTCCTGAAAGTGAAATAGTAAGAGTTGGTAAAGATTATAGTAGTCGCTGAGTTCCTCTGAGAAATTCAGTGTCTTTTCAATGACTTTATGTGGTTATAAAGTTTGACGGAAGGTCTTTGAGTAAAAAGGGGTGAGAGATAACTTACGGCTGTCCTTTTGGAAGAGTCGTCAATGATTTTTTAAGGCTCGATAGGGTCGTGATTTTTTGATAAAATGATTCATAATCACAATTCTAGTCTTAAAAATACCTGCTTTATAATCTCTATAGTAGTTTTATCTATTACAGACATCATAGAGCAATTTTTTAATTATTCAGTCAAAAACAAAGTTCTATGGAAAGATAAACCATTAAAAATACTGACATATTTTCAATCTAATTACATTAATAAATCTAAAAAAATGTATATTTACACTTGATCTTAGTTAAATTATGAGTGTATCTATAAATGTTGAAAGTGTAAAAGGTAAGAATCATTCTATGATTCGAAAATTGTAAGACTTTTACAAAGTAATATATATTGATATTGTAAGATGTTATAAATACTTTAAATACAATTATTGATTTATGCTTTGAATTATATATGTAAAGTTGTATAGGTTCTGTATAAAAAGAAGGTGTTAGAAAATAAATACTTTGAAAAGAATAATGCTTAAGTTATTTTAAAAAAAGAGAGAAAACTAATTTTATGATAGTAAAATATTGATTCAATTCTAATTATATGATATATTGACGTTAGGGAAATTCAATTTAAATTATTTAAGAGTAATCAAAATATAATGATTACTTGTCTAGGAGGAAATATGAGTAAAGATATCTTTAGTAAGAAGAGTCGTTTCTCGATTCGTAAATTGAATATTGGAGTCTGCTCGGTCTTGCTTGGTACTTTGATCATGATTGGTCACACAGCTCAAGCGGATGAAACGACATCTGATGGAGCAACAGTTGTAGCTACAGCTGTAAGTGCAAGTCAAGGTGAAGGAGTTGTGGCTGAAACTTCGCCAATCACAGCACCAGAAAGTGTATCAACTACTACGGTAGCACCAGCTGCCGTTGAAACAGTCGCAGCGACATCAGTTGAGCCTACAAGCTCAGTAGCGCCAGCTTCAACAAGTGCTACAAGTTCAGCGCCGGCAAATTCAGCAGCGACATCAACAAGTCAAGCGGTTGCTTCAGAAGCTACAGGCTCAACAAATACATCAACCGTAAAACCAGCAACTGCATCAGAGGCATCTCGTTCAGTCACAGCTTCTACAACATCATCAACTACAGCAAGCTCAGAGAACACTAATACAAATAATATTACTGTGTCAGAAACTGCAAATGCGCCTCGTGTACGTAGTCGTCGAGCTATCGCACCAGGAACAACACGTTCAGCATCAACTACAGCAACACGTACGTCAGATGGTGCACAAAATCTTGATTATTCTAATAAAGAAAATGTTCAAGATTACATACAGATTAGCTACGAAGTAGATAAGGCTAATAATGTTATCCATTGGACTGTTCTTGATAATCCTGGTCGAAAAGCAAATTCCGCTAGCGGTTATGTTTACTTTACGATTCCTAAAGATTCTGTTGGCGCACCAACAAACTGGAACGTTGTTCAAACTGACAAAAATGGGAAAGTAGTCAATACACGTAATTACTGGAAAGATAACGATGGATCATACTTAATGGGTCAAAATGGTAGAATGAATACCTATACTGGCGCTGAAATGACGAAGCGTTTGACTCAACTTTACAAAGATACAAAAAATCCAGCAATTCAAGGAAATGAAGCAGCGATAGCGGCTCAAACAGCAGAACGTTCACAGGCTTTGTATACGATGACAGCGGATAATAATGCAATTCGTAATGTTATGTGGACGATTACATTTGACACACCAATCGTAGATAAATCTAAGCCACTTGACTATGTTGCAGGTATGCAAGGAACAGGAGTTTTTGGTGGAAGAACAAATATTATGACTGGTTTCACAGATAACTTCATTGATAATGAAAGTGCAAAATTTCAAGCAGTAGCAGTCAAAGAAAAGTACACTGCTAATGTTGGTGGAAGTTTTGATGCTGATCCAGCTAACTATGTAACCAATAAAGCTGGAACACCAGAATTCCCAAATAACTACCGTGGTGCAACAACATTTGCATGGAAAGACGGTCAAGCTCCTACTGCTACACAAGCTGGTACTTATACTAAAACCGTAGTGGTTACTTACCCAGCTCATTATAACCAAGCTCCACAAGAAGTTACGATTACATTTGAAGTTGAAGACCCACGTAGCGATGCGGAAAAGAATGATCCA